>JABXJU010000024.1 GCA_013375405.1 Candidatus Helarchaeota archaeon | reverse complement strand
TCTCGAAGGACATGCCCCCCCACGCCCAATGCTAACAATCACATCAATGTTAATATCCAAATGCAGTATTTGATTAGCAAGATCCCGGGTGTAAATTTCGATTTCCTTCCAACTTGGAATTTCGAATTCTATCGATTTTTCCCCCCAAACCTTGGATTCAACTTGGATTTCACAATAATTTTTTAACTGCTTCGTCTAATCCATCCAACGATAAATAAAACATAGGGAAAACTTTACTGATATAATAGATAGTGCTATTGACGTACCAATAGCGAGATTGAACAGGATTAATCCAAACTGATTTTTCGAAATGGTTTTTGAGCTGTTTAAGCCAGATGATTCCAGGGGTCGGATTGTAATTATAGTAGTCAATTGAGCCCCCACGAGCAAACAACTCAGAATGGGCCATAGAGGCATCACCCACAATTATTAGCTTATAATCCTTGTCATAGGTTCGCAGTAATTCATTCGTTTCAATGGATTCACGGAAAGCCATGTTCTTAAAGAGGCGGTCGTAAATACAATTATGGAAGTAGAGATACTTAAAAGCCTTAAAAGTTTTGAGTTGATGAGCGGCTGAAAATATCTGATTTACCAACCGATAATATGGATCCATGCTCCCGCCTGCATCCATCAGTAACAAGACTTTGGCTCTGTTCTTTCGTGGAGGTACCATCACGATCTCTAATTCACCCGCGTTCTTGCAGGTTTTATCGATAGTTTCTTCGAGATCCAGTTCTTCCTCAAGCCCTGTCCGTCTTAGGTTCCTTAATTTCTTGAGAGCCATTTGTATCTGGCGAATATCAAGGGTCAAATCAGACCGATAATTGCGAAATTCGCGGCGCATCGCTACTTGAATCGCGCTGTGGGAACGAGTGCGCTCAGCAAGACTAATACCCGTGGGATGTGCACCTCCTTGTCCGAATGGAGAAGTACCCCCCGTTCCAATCCAATGGTCACCTCCATCATGTCTCTCATCTTGTTCGCTCATTCGTTCCTCGAAAAGACGTCGCAACTCCTCTAGGGTTAAGCGCTCCATTGCCGCTAATTGTTTAGGAGTAAGCAAACTCATAAGTTCAAAAGGATTTTCAAGCCACTTGTTAAGCGCCTCGCTTGCCTCAAGAGGTATCTTAAACCCTTTAAACGCTTCCAAGAGTGTTTTTCTAAATTTTTCAAATAATGGGCTCTGTAGAAGGCGCAAGCGTTCTTCAGGAGAGAGCATATGAATGAGGTCAAAGGGGCCTTGTAACCATTCCTCAATGGCCTCTTTAAGATCAAGGGGAATTTTCATCCCACTGAAGGTTTCTAAAAATGCTTCATCAAAATTATCGAAATAATTTACTTTCTTCACAAGAAGGGCGCGGGCAAGAAAATAGAATTTATCAGAATTACAATCTACAAAATTGCGCTGAAGCGCGTCAATGAAGACGAGCCATTCCGTGAGTGAAACTGGCACGTTTCTTTTTCTAAGATTGTAAAAAAATTCGGTAAAAACCATTCCGTTTCCTCAAATCATTAATATAGGATTTTTAATAATAGGTCCTTTCATCCCCATATCCTTTTTCCTTGGTCATCATCTCATAATCTTGCTCTTTTTTGATTAAGGTTCCGAGAAATGGGAATGCATCAGTTAATTCACGTTCAGTAATCCCGGCTTTCATTAAAACACCAATCCAATCAATTAATTCACTGGTGGAAGGTTTTTTCCTTAAATACTCCACTTTCCGTAATTTATAGAATTTCTCAAGACATTGCCAAATGAGTTCTTTCCGCACTTTTGGATGATGCACATAGACAATCCGCTCCATCAATTCTGGATCAGGAAATTCAATGTAATGAAAGACACATCGCCGAAGGAAGGCATCAGGAAGCTCTTTTTCAGCATTACTTGTGATAACCAAGATTGGGCGTATCTTCGCTTTGATGGTATCTCCGGTTTCATAAATAAAGAAGGACATCTCATCCAATTCGTTTAAAAGGTCGTTGGGAAACTCGATATCTGCTTTATCAATCTCATCAATTAATAGCACAACTTGCTCTTCAGAAGAGAACGCCTCCCCAAGTTTGCCTAATCGAATATAATTTTTGATATTGGAAACTTCCTTGTCCCCAAACCGACTATCATATAATCGTTGGACGGTATCATACACATATAACCCATCTTTAGCCTTTGTGGTAGATTTAATATTCCAAACAATCAACCGTTTACCTAGTCCTTTTGCAATACTATGGGAAAGTAGGGTTTTTCCAGTACCTGGCTCTCCTCGCACTAACAAAGGACGCTCTAGAGCAATAGCGACATTTACAATATCTTTAAGCTCCGGCGATACTATATAATCGTCTGTTCCTTGAAATTTGTCGAATTTCTCGTTCATTTAATCACGCCATTTTTTGCTGTTTTTCAAGTATGATAATGAGATTTTGATTATTAAAAGTTCTTTCAAAGAATTAAAGACTTTATATCATTAGATTTTAAGCGTGAATTCCCAAGCGCAGAAATATTCAGGCGGATGTGGATCGGGTGGACAGGCAATACAGCGTGTTTCTATTCGCGGATCGATCGTTTTAGCGAAATTTGCATATTCCACTAAACCAACAGGTTTGCAAGGAAAGTCGGGAAGATTCTTTCGCTGTCGTGCGGCTTGAACTCGGCAATTATTCATTCTAAACACGCATCGAGAGTCAGAAATTTCTAGAATCTCTTGAACATTAAGATATGCATAAAGACGATACTGAAGGGCTTTGACAAGGGCGAGAATTCCACCATTTCGAGGAATTTTATGTCGTTTCATAATACGTTGGGCTTCTATTACAGTAAATCGCGCCCAAGCGGTTGCATCACAGTCGACTGCAGTATCAATCCCATATTTTTTTTCCACTGCTTGGAACCACAGTCCATCGTGCGCCAACCAGTTCTTTGCTGCATCTTGAAGTATGTCGATTAAGTTTTCTTTTGATAAGCCTTTTAATTGAGGAAACATGGGGGACTACCTGAAATATTGATTATAAGAGCTTTCGAAATGGATCACCGAAAAGGGTATAAGCCGCCCAATGAATAATTTTATTCTTATATTTCTGTGCAATGAATTGACGGGCTTTTTGTAGAGATATTCCCACCGAAGCCCCCATCAGAAGGAATTCATAGAATTTTTCGATTAATTCTCGAGCGCTGATATCGCTAACTGGCCAGTTTGTAGACACAAGGGTTGTGGATCCTGCCAGAATGAAACTACGTACGAATCCGACAAGTTCATTACCACCAAGAAACCCAGGAATAGCTGTTTCACATGCACTTAAAACGACAATGGGTATGTTTTTCAGTTTTAGTTGGGTAATTTCACGAGCAGTTAAGGCCGATGTAGCGAATTGAAGGTGACTTAGTATTGGCTCGGGTGTGATGAAGACCCCATGACCTGCAAAATGGATAATATTTTGTTCGTTTGTACTTTTTACAAATACATCTTCTTTTGATTTCTTTTTTAATAATAATTTCGCTTTGAATCCTTTCTGTGTCAGCATATGCTCGACTTCTTTTGCCTCTACTTCTGCATTGATCAGATCCATAGTTGGATTTCCTACGATAATGGCAGTATTCTTCATTTTAGGATTTTTTTTCAGGAATTCCAAACGTTTTTGTAAGGTGATTCGACTGAGATCGAGGCTGAAATTTTTTACTATAGCATACTTTTGACCCCAAAATTTGTTTTTATGGTTAATTATTTCGAATGGGATAGAATGAAGCTCTTTATGTGGAATCACAAAGAGGTATTGAATCTTCTCAGCCTTTTCTAATTCAGCATGAACCTCAGCAGGAATTATTTTTTCAGAAAATATTTGGGCAGATTTTCGGAGTTCCTTTTCATTTTGATCAATTAAAGCAGTTTTATACCTTTTGAGAAGTGAATTGAGTTCTTTGGAGGTGAGTTTAGTTTGAAATAATTTCATCCCAGAGGGACTAATGAGATAAACCATCACCTGCGCTCTATTCGGGTTCCATATAAATTCCAGAATGGCCCAATTTTTCTCTTGCTTAAAAATTTCCAAAACCTTGGAGAGAATATCATATTGGATGGGCGGTTTAGTATTTCCTGAATCAATGCATTTCATCCAAATATTTCGCCGATATTCTTGTAGCTCAGTATGGAGTTCAGAGATTGCTTGTTCTAGTTTTTCTTTGTCTTCCACTGTTGGTGTGTTACCTCGCCGGACGTCTTGGGAATACCGCATCCGAAAATGAAAGAGATCAGCCTCTAAATCCCGTAATTTACCTAGGGCTTTCTCTTCCTCTTCCAAAAGATCGCTCACATACGGACATGCATCTAAACTTTCATTAGCAAGATAGTTGATCAACTCTCGACTTTTTGATTGTTCAATTGCATTCAAGCTCGCTTCATAATTCTTGCGCTTTGCCTCCAGATAGCTTAATTCATCATAAATTGGGATAATTTCTGCTTGTATGGCGGTTCGATATTCTTCAGTTTTCAGAGTTTCTTTTAAATCTTCTCTTAATTCAATACACTGGCGTAAAAGAGAGAGAGCTTCCTCGTCCTGGCCCTGTTTTTCTTTGATAAAGGCAAGGTGTTGATAACAGCGCGAGAGCCCGAGTTTATCCCCAATTTCCTTGTATAATTCAATCGCTTTATTATAATGATTTATCGCTGAATTTAAGTCACCACTTATAGCGGTTACTTCAGCAGCAGCTAAATTAAAGTTCCACAGGGCTAAATTTGCGGGATCGCGGGCTTGTTCAGCTTGTTCATGTTCTAATTGACCTCCTTTAGTTATTCTTCGCACTTCGTGAGCTAAGGCTTGTTCATAATCGATCTTCAACTTATCCATTTCTTCGAAATACTTCTTTGAATCAAATTTGCCTTCACTTCTTTTTCCGACCATTTGTATTAATTCACTTATTTTTTGAAGACTTCTTAAACGAGATGTCATGGCAGTGGATCTTTTAGCAGATTCTCTCGCAATTTCTAGATAAAGTTCGACCGCGCTTTTCCAATCTTGCAAGTTATAATAAGTAATGCCCTTATTCCAGAGGGTGCGTATATATTCTGAATGTGCTCTGTTGTTTTTGAAAATTTCCCCTGCCTGTGTAAAATCTTCGAGCGCTTGTTCAAAATCGCCCAGTTTTTGGTCTGCAATCCCAAGTTCAACTTTCAAATTAGCTGTTATATTAGAATCTTCGTGTGTCGTACCTTTTAATACTTCAATTCCATCCTCTAAGAGCGCTTTCGCCTCATCACTCTTCTGGATAATGTTAAGGACGTGCCCTCCAAACAGCAAAGTTTGAGCGTACTCATACTTATAAGATTTTGCTTTGAGTAGATTAATCCGTTTTGTTATCTGCTGTAAAGCTGCCTCATATTTATATTCACGAGTCAATTGACGTGCTTTTGCGATGAGATCATCTGCCTTCACGAGAACTTTATCCCGTGGTTTAGGAGGTTCTTCGCTGGGAGGTGGTGCAGCTACCATCCCCTCAGTAGGGATGGCCATTTGCACTGCTATATCATCCAGATCAGAAGGTACTGCTGATTGAACCATCTGAGGATATTCTTTCTCACCAATATCCATTGGTGGTGCAACATTTAATTCAATAGGCGCGGACAATACTTCTTGTCTTATACTATCAAGGCCTTCTGCTACAAGTTCTACTTCCTCTTCTTCTTCATCTTCTTTTTTCTCTTCTTTCTCTTCGTCGGGCGACCCCATTCAACTCAACTCTAGAAATTTTCAATTCTAATTATGTTAGTTCAAAAGAAATTTATGAACAAAGGTACTAAAAAAGCGTTCTTCCTAACTTTTTTATAGAGTAATCAGAATTGTCAAATTAAAAAGATACTTTTAAAGGTGATAATAATTGCCTATTTATGCTCTTAAGAAAAAAGAAAAGGTAAAAGAACCAAAAATCGACCCATCCGCATGGATATCGGAACATGCGGTTATAATCGGAAATGTGACTATTGGTCCAGAAACCGTGGTTTATCAAGGTGCCATCATTAGAGGTGATTTTGCGAAGGTTACAATTGGGGCAAAAAATGTGATCCAAGATGCTGTATTAATTAACACAGCAGATGGCTTTAAAACTAAAATTGGAGATAATAATCTCTTTGGATTTGGTTGTTTATTTCATGGTGCTACATGTGGCAATAATAACGTCATTGGAATTAAAGCTACGGTTATGATTGGTGTAAGAATTGCTAATGATACCCTTGTCGGTGCTACTGCTTTTGTGAAACCGAATTCCCAAGTGCCTGATGGGCGAAAATGGATAGGTACTGAACTTAAAGGAGATAATAAAGCTGGAGCAATGTGGGAAATCGGCAGACAATCGTGGCGTAAAAACGGAATGTGGCTAAAAGATCAAGAAAGGAAATGTTAATACATTTCTAATATTTTTTTTATATTAATAACCTTCATTGGCACATTTAATTAATTTAGGGTGAGGGATTTGGATACCCCGACGAAATATAAACGTATATTTATTTTTTTCATTCTTTCAGTATTTATTTATTCAATAATTATTACTTTCACGATACCACATCGCTGGTATTATCAGAATAAATGGTTTACAGGCTTCAATGGCTGGGAATTTGGTATTATTCTTTTCGGTCTTTTCATAATTTTATCTAAATTGTACCTCCTTCCTCCAGGTGAGAATACACTCTTTAGGGAAGACCCAAAAAACCCACCGTTTCGAGTAAGATATGCCCTTATCCTCCATACGCTTCTTACTATTTTCATCTTTCTTTTCTTATTTGCAACTCAAATTATCCAGACACTAGTGAGTCGTTGGGATCAGCTTGAATTAGGTGATCCAGCCACTTCAGGATTTATCCGACTGATCTATGAATGGTGTGGAGGGAATAAAAACGCGATGTATGTTTTCAGTGCAATCCCGCTATTTGCAAGTATTTTGTTGATGGGATTTTCGATCTCCTATATTCTACGAACAAATACTAAAAATCTCCGGTCTGCATTAAATGTGTGGGGTTATAGTTTCATTGTAGGCTGGATTGCAGCAACGGGATGGATGTACATTGCTTGGTTTAGCCTCGTTAATGGGGACCCCACCATGTGGTCTGCCCTTGCAAAGGGAAATCCTTGGGGATATTTTGGATTGGGTGGGTGGGGTGTCTTCTTCAATAATCCAGTCGAACTGACATTCATGATCTGTATGAGTTTAATCTGCTCCTTCATCGCGTATTACGTGATTTTTAAAAAAGTACAAATTCAAATTGAAGAATAAATATACCAAAAGGTGTGGGTAAATAGAGGTAGCGTCTTGAAAAAAAATATATCAAAAAAAGAAGACTTAGACTGCTACTTAAGCGCAAGCAATTTTTTACTGAGGAGCCTGATGTGGCTCATTTCTTCCTTGATTATATGATCCATTTTATCCTTACCCATCTTGGTGGGAACGACGTCTTTCATGCCCAGATAGAAAACAATCGAATCTTTCTCGGCCGTAATGCCAGCTTTCAGGATCTCTTTCATGGAAGAAGTGTCAATTTCCTTCTTATAGAAAACGCGAGTATCGGCTAATGAACGAAGATAAGCCGCCGACTCACCTTCAGGATCGAAGATCGTCGCTGCTTTTTCCTTACCAGATAATTCAGATTTCATATTTTTGAAAGTCTGCTCGTGTTCGTCTTCCATTTCAGCCAACTGATTTAAAAGCGCTTTCGCCTCCGCATCAGCAATATTCTTTGCGGCGTCTCTGTAAAATTTTGCTCCATTTCGTTCGAGTTGGATTGCAACCTCAAAAATTTCATCCGCACTAAAGGGATAACTCATCTTTCCATATCTCCTTCTTATTGGTTTTAGTAAACTGATAAATTCCATTGTAATATAAATGTTTTAGAAATAATTGCTACTCGATCCATCCTCTATCAAGACGCAGAAACAAAACGTTTCCCTAAAAGGTTGGAATAATCAAACGAAAAGTTTCGACACCCTTCGCTTTTTTCCGATATCCAATAAAGCGATGAAAGCCACTTTTCATAGGATCCTCATAAGGACCGGGATCCATGGTTATATTCCCTTGAGTTGAAAGATTGACTAATCGATTGCCATACTCTACCAAATCCTTTGATCCAAAAAGGAACTGAAACGATTTAACATCATTAATTGTAATAACTAATTTACCCTCACAACTTGTAACTAATTCGATTTGAAGTCCCTTTTCTCTTTTAGTAATTTCGAACATACAGTCCTTTGTTTCAATCACAATACATTGAGCCACTCTAAAGGGAGCATGCAGCGGGATTCGCGTTAAAAACACCCTCAAAAATTCTCCCAATTCATCACATTTCATTATTAAAAAAAACGTGATTCATCTATATAAAAGATAATAGTGTTATAACCTAAAAAAAATGAAAAAAGGAATTGATATCCAATTCATAAAGAAATTAAGATTTATCTGAATTTACCTCTTTGATGTAGATAGGGCGAACTTTTGAGCAAATAGAGCAAATTTTATGTATTACTTCTTCATGGTTGGAATTATTATTGGCGAGGTTATCTGTTAATTCAATAAGAGTTTCATACATTTCTGATTCTTCAATAATCTTGATTGCTTTTCCGCCGCGTGTTCCACGTATATAGTAACTCACGGAAGTCTCGGTAATTCCTAATATTTTAGCTATTTCCTTCTGAGGTTTGTTATATTTTTCCTTTAATTCTTTGACCATGATTGCTCTTATCGCAGGTATAATATCCTTTGCAAGAGTTTCACAAGGAAATTGCATAACTATCAGTTACATCAAATTTTGTCTTAATTATCTTCTAATAATATACCAATTTGGGAAAGAATTTGGTCATCTGTAAAATGTAGCACTGTAATGGCTCGTTCGGGGCAGCTCGCTCCGCAAAGACCACACCCTTTACATACAACTTCTCGCACATGGGCAAGTCCTTCTTCAGTCCTTGTTATTGCATCATATGGGCAGAGTTTTATACATATTCCACATCCTACACATAAGTCCTCATCGACATTTGCAATAGATCCTTCCACTTCAAGAGTTCTATTCATTAAAATCGTTGAAGCACGCGAAGCTGCTGCATATGCTTGTGCAATAGTCTCATTTACATCGGCCGGCCAATGTGCACAACCACAAACATAAATACCATCAGTTGCAAAATCAACAGGTCTTAATTTCACGTGTGCTTCTAGGAAAAATCCATGTTCATCCTGTGGGACTTTTAGCAGTTGTGCCAAGTCTTTTGAATTTGCGTAAGGAACTAATGGTGTGCATAGAACTGTTAAATCTGATGGAATTTCGATTTCGCTCTGAATAAATTCATTAAAAACTCGTATTCCACTTTCTTCTACAACTGGTGGTTTTTCAGGGTCAAATCTCACGAAAAAAATTCCCTTTTCTCTTGCATCTCGGTAATACTTCTCATTTTCTGTACCTGGAGTTTGCATATCACGATAGACAATGGAAACTTGGGTATTGCTATTTATTTCACGGATTAATTTAGCGTTTTTGAGTGCAGTCATGCAACCATTCGAACAGTAAGGGCGTTCCTCATTTCGGGCCCCTACGCATTGAATCATGACAACGTTGTTTGCAGCTAGAGATTTTTCTTTTAAAATACGTTCTAATTGAAACTGTGTTATTACCTTTTTCCCGTCATAGCCATATAATCCAGTGGGCTCGAAAATAGTCGCGCCGGTTGCAACGATGATTACTCCCACTGCAAATTGTTCCGATTCGGCTCCATTTGCAATAGTAATTTTATAATTTCCAACATATCCCTCTACATCTTTAACAATTGTAGAAGTATGAACGCTAATATTTTTATGCCCAATAACTTGATCTCTAATCGCGAGGACCTTTGAAGCCTCCTCGTGGGAAGGATACAACTTATGTAAGTGGTTTAATAAACCTCCAAGGATCTCTTTCTGTTCTATCAATTTCACATCAAAGCCGCGATTTGCCAAATTAAGTGTTGCAGTCATTCCTGCAATCCCGCCTCCAATTACTAGGGCTTTTGGAACTATATCAACACTATGTTTCTCTAACGGTTCTAAATGATACGCTCTGGCAACACCCATTCTAATGAGATCTTTCGCTTTTTCAGTTGCTTTCTCTGGTTCGTTCATATGCACCCAGGAGCATTGGTCTCGAATATTTACGAAATGGAAAAGATAAGGGTTAACACCTTTTTCTTGGCATGTCGCTCTAAAAAGTGGTTCATGAGTTCTTGGGGAGCAAGAGGCAACAATTACTCTGTTTAGATCGTATTCGTCAATTCCTTTTTTAATCTGCGCTAAGCCTGTTTCCGAGCAGGTGTAAAGATTATCTTCAGCATAAACCACATTGGGAAGCGTCCTCGCATATTCTGTGAGGCCAGGGCAATCAATCACGCCTCCAATATTACTGCCACAATGGCAAATAAAAACACCAATTCTTACATCTTCACTCATTTTTTTTACTTCCTCATATAATTTTTATAATCAATCTTTAGCGACGGCTCCACTGCCGGGAACTGGTTCTGCAGCTCTAACTGCGGCTTCACTTATAGATAGAATTTCTGCAGCTTTGGCAGCGGCCCCACTGGCTTCTGCCACAGAATTAGGGATATCCATAGGCCCACGCGCACAGCCGCAAGTAAAAATCCCAGGCCTTGAAGTGTCTAATGGTGCGAATGGAGCAGTCTTTAAGAAATTGTATTCATCTAATTCTATATTTATTACTTTCGCTAATTCGCTGGAATCTTTTCCAGGTATCAAACTTGTTGCTAGAACTACCAAGTCTACCTGCATGGATTTTAGTTCCCCAGTCGCCATATCTTCATAAAATACAACCGGATTCCCTTCTTCGTCCTCCTCAATTTCAGTGACCATGCTTTTTATATAACTAATGTTATATTCACGATTTCCTCTTGTAATATATTTCCGAAATCCTTTGCCAGCCGCTCTCATATCAATATAAAAGACATAAGATTTTACGCTACTGTCATGTTCATAGGCGAGCATTGCTTCTTTTGTAGTATACATGCAACAGATTGATGAACAAAATGGATTGTTTTTTATATCTCTCGAGCCGATACATTGGATGAATGCAATTTTATGGGGGGGGTTCTCATCGGATGGTCTTTCGACGTGGCCCTTTGTTGGACCAGACGCACAGAGCAACCTTTCAAATTCAAGGGAAGTTACAACATTCTGAATCATTCCATATCCTAATTGGGTTAGAGGTGAAGGATCATAGGGATCATATCCGGTCGCGACAATAATCGCGCCGATATTTAACATAAATTCTTTATCTGTGTCTTCAAAGTTTATAGCACCTTTTGGACACACCTTCTGACACATTCCACATTTTCCTTTAGTTAAATATATACAATTTTCTTTATCAATTGCCATAACTGAAGGTACGCCTTGAAGGTAATGAAGATAAATAGCTTTTCGATTTCGCAACTTCATGTCAAACGTATCAAGGACTTTCTTCGGACATTTAGCAATACATTCTCCACAGTTGATGCATTCGTCTTCTTTTACAAACCTTGCGTGTTTTAAAATGGTAACTTCAAAATTACCAACATCACCAGTAATATTTGTGACTTCTGAAAGTGTATGAAGCGTTATATTTGGATGTCTTGCACAATCAGCAAGTTTTGGCGCTAATATACAAATTGCACAGTCATTCGTTGGGAAAGTTTTGTCAAGTTGAGCCATTCTCCCGCCTATACACGGGTCCTTCTCCACTAGATGTACTTTAATTCCCATTTCTGCGAGATCAAGAGAAGCTTGAATACCAGCTATACCGCCACCAATTATTAAAACAGCATTATCATTCTTATTCAAAATTTTCACTTTCCTTAATTATTTTTTTTCAAACTCAAGAAAAATTTGTTATTTTCATAAATTTTCATCCTTAATCTATCTTGTAAAGGAGAATTGAATCTTTTTTTCATTACTCGCATCGTTATTTCTGTTAAAATAAGTGTGTCGTTAAAAAAAAGCCCATATTCAAATTTGAATAAAAGGCTTGACATGAATTTCATGAGGTGTTTTTTATGGATCTTATGGGTTGGAGAGTGCAATCCGAGAACTACAAGATTCATTCAATCAGTGACCTTTAATTCTTAAAATCGAATAACGACTAGATAAAAAGTATTAAAATTTTCCGTATAAACGGCGTTAATTCCTAATAAACGGTGTTGATTTTTGCGAAAAACATGTTAAACGGCGTTTAGAAAGATTTAAATACTGGATAAGGATTTAAACTTATAAAAAAATACGGATTTCGGAATTGTTAGATCATCGATTATTTTGTTAGAGAATAAACTATAAAAAATGTAAAGAAAATCATGAAAATTTGTACCAAATGTCTATTGTTGGGTTGGTAAATTTTCCCTAAAAAAATACCATGGTTATATACATTTTGAAGTAAAAGGATCTGTTTCAAGGAGGTTAAGAATTGGTATTTTCCTTACATCTACTGGAATCTAATGAGAATTTAGATGTAAAAAGTGCTCAAAAACGGAAAAAAATCCAATTTTGGGAGTATGATATCTATTATTATTATCAATCGAGTACTTTTCAAAGGAAATTTTTATAATATTTTTTTTCAATTGTTATTAGGTTTCAAATTAGATAAGCTATTCCAATTCAAGATAATCTCGGGAGAGAAGAAAAATGGTAGAGATTTCTAATACAAAGGAAAGTGAAGAGTTACCAAAATCCTTTGAAGATTTAATTCAAGAAGTTCACAATCTTGGTATTTGTGGGCAATGTGCAGGATGTGTTAGCTTCTGTTCTGCTGATCAAATAGGTGCAATTCAGATGATTGGAGATGGACCACCTACTTATACTAATAAAGAGAACTGTCTTCACTGTGGGATCTGCTACCTAATTTGTCCCCAAATAAAAGTCCTAGATTCAGAACTTCATCAAGCATACGAATATAAACCTCCAATAGGGCATTGGAATTATGTTACCTCAGCTCAAGCGACATCTCACGAAATTCGGACGGTTGCAACCGATGGAGGTGTTGTTACTGCACTTTTACTTTATCTTCTGGAGAATAAAATGATTGATGGTGCAATAGTAACGAAAAGAACTGATCCATTTACCCGTGAAGCTTTTCTGGCAACGACACGAGATGAATTGATATCTGCTGCGGGTTCAAAGTTTGATTCACAAGCATTAACAGAGCATCTGGGAAAATATACAACTTTCACGCCAGTTGTGACTAGTTTAAAAGACTTTATGGATACAGATTATATGAATCTTGCAGTTGTAGGTGTGCCTTGTCAAATCCATAGTATCCGGAAAATGCAAGAATTAAAAATTGTTCCAGCTCATGTGGTTAAATATACCTTTGGGCTGTTTTGTAATGAAAATTTTTCTTTTACGCAAGAGATCCGCCAAAAAATGGAAGAGAAATTCAATTTTTCCTTTGATGATATTATAAAAATGAACATTAAAGAAGATGTTATTTTTCATTTGCGAAATGCTGAACCACTCCATATATCATTTTCAGATATTGATGAGTTCATGCGACCTGCATGTACAGCTTGTGATGATTTCTCTAATATTTATGCGGATATCTCTTTTGGAGGACTTGGTTCTAAAGATAATTTCACAACTTCCTTAGTTCGTAATTCATTAGGAGCTGAAATTTATCATAAGGCATTAGTAAACGGATATATCGTTGAATTCCCGGAAGATAATACTCCTGTAATGAAATCGAAAATGATTGCCAAAATAATTAGCTTTGCAAAATGGAAGTTGAAACGTGCCGAAAAGACCCTTGCTGAGTTGGGTAAAAAAGGAAAAGGAGGATAAGATTATTACTTCCAAGATATCGATTAATAGTACCGAATTAGATTTTAATTTAAAAAAGGAAATTTCAAAAACAGAAGAAGTAAAATCAATTTTAACTTGTTTTGAATGTGGGAAATGTACTTCAAGTTGCCCAGTCGAAGAACAATTTCCACTCAATCCTCATAATATAACAAAATTGGCTTCCGTTGGTGCAAAGGATTATGTATTAAAAGAAGAAATTCTTAATATCTGTTTAACCTGTAACGCGTGCAAAGTCAATTGTCCTCAAGACGTAGATTTAATTGAGTTTATCAGATTTGGAAGAACTCTTCTAAAAAACCAAGGAATTGAATTACAAGAAACACACGACGGAATATTAAAGATAATTACTGAGATACAAGCAAATAGAGATAAACCCCCAAAAATGCCAGCTGATTTAATTCCAGAGGGATGTAAAGTATCTGAAAAAGGTGAGGTGGCATATTTTGTGGGATGTCTTCCTATATTGAATACAGTTTTTGAAAATATTGAAGCGAATTCATTAGAAATAGCGCAAAATGCAATAAAAATTCTTAATAAAATCCTTGAAAAACCGCCAGTAATACTGAAAAATGCAAAATGTTGTGGTCATGATGCATTATGGAAAGGTGATTTTAACACTTTTAAGAAATTGGCAGAACATAACGTGAATGAAATAAATAAAGTAGGTATTAAAACAATTATCACGACTTGTGCTGAATGCTATAGAACTTTAAAAAAGGATTATCCTAAATACGTTGAAAACGTTAATTTCGAAGTTACGCATCTTTCAGAACTGATAGCTGAGAAACTTAAAAATAATAAATTAAAATTTTCTGAAAATCTCGAAAAAAAGGTTACATATCATGATCCTTGTAGATTAGGAAGGCACATGAATGTATATGATCCTCCTAGAGAAATTATTTCAACTATGAAGGAAAATGGAATCATTTTTACTGAAATGGAAAGATCCTTTGATAATTCTCTTTGTTGTGGCGTAAGTTGTTTTATTAATTGTAACGATTTTTCTAAAGCGTTACAACTTGATAGACTAACCGAAGCCAAAGAAGTAGCAGATCTTTTAGTGACAACATGCCCAAAATGTCAAATTCACTATAGATGTATGCAACACGAAAAAAAGGAAACCGCGACAAGCGAAATAAACCTTGAAGTGTCCGATTTAACTATTTTAATTGCAAGGATGATGGGATTATCTGAAAAAAAGTTGGAGGAGAAAGATAATGCCTAAATTAAGTAAAATTGGTTCAGTTATGGTTATAGGTGGAGGAATTGGCGGCATTCAAGCATCTTTAGATTTAGCTGAACTTGGTTTCAAAGTAATTCTTGTCGAAAAAAATCCGTCCATTGGAGGAGTTATGGCACAACTTGACAAAACTTTTCCGACAAATGATTGTTCAATGTGCATTCTCGCTCCAAAAATGGTAGAAGTAGGACGAAATCCGAATATAGAATTATATACTTATAGTGAAATTTCAGGAATTACAGGAGAAGCTGGAAATTTCGAAGTTACAATTCTAAAAAAGGCAAGATTCGTAGATGAATCTAAATGCGTAGCATGCGGAACTTGTAGTGAAAAATGTCCAACAAAAATTCCTAATGAATATAATGAATATTTAAACCAAAGAAAAGCGATCTTTACACCTTTTCCACAATCTGTTCCTTCAACTTATTTAATTGATAGTGAAAATTGTCTGTTTTTTAGGAAAGAAGTTTGTAAAATTTGCGAAAAGGTTTGTAATGCCAAAGCCATCGATTATAAGCAAAAAGATCAAAGCGTTAAAGTGAATGTTGGTTCAATAATTATCGCCCTAGGCGCTGGAGTATTCGATGCAGCGAAGTTATCCCAATACGGGTATAAACAATTCCCAAATGTTATAACGAGTATTGAATTTGAACGAATCTTAAATGCGTCAGGGCCTTTTGGAGGACATGTTATCCGGCCATCAGATCAGGCTACGCCTAAGAAAATCCTTTGGATAAATTGCATCGGCTCAAGGAATAGTAAGATAAACAATAATTATTGCTCTAGCGTTTGCTGCATGTATTCTATAAAAGAAGCAATTATCGCTAAAGAGCACAATCCGGAATTAGAGTGTTATAATTTCTATATAGACATTAGAGCTGTAGGAAAAGGATTTGAAGAATATTATTTAAGAGCTCGAGAGTTGGGAATAAAATTTATCAAGGGTAGGGTAGCAGTACTAGAAGAAGATCCAAGTAATCATGATGTTATCGTAAATTATGAAAATATAGAAACTGGAGAATTAATTGAAGATAACTTTGATTTAGTAATCCTCTCTATTGGCTTTCAACCCTCTAGTTTTACCATTAATTTCTGTAAAGAACTTGGAATTGACCTAAACAAGTATAATTTTTGTTCAACGAATTCCTTTACCCCATTAGAAACAAGCAAGCCAGGGATTTACGTCTGTGGAACTATTTCTGGACCAAAAGATATCCCTGAAACTGTTGCAGAGGCCAGTGCGGCTGTTGAGAAGGCATCCTCATTACTTCATACTGAAAGATATAAATTAATCACCGAAAAACATTATCCTCCTGAGAGGAGTGTTGTAGGCCAAGAACCACGAATAGGCGCGTTTATCTGTCATTGTGGGATAAATATTGGAAGTGTTGTCGATGTACCTACAGTTGTTGAATATATAAAATCACTTCCAAATGTAGTTTATGCTGAAGAAAATTTGTATACATGTTCTCAAGATACTCAAGATAAAATAAAACAAGTTATATTGGAACATAAATTAAATCGAATTGTCGTTGCGTCTTGCACCCCACGAACCCATGAACCACTCTTTCAAAACACGATTCGCGAAGCTGGTCTTAATCCTTATTTATTTGACTTAGCAAATATTCGCGAACATTGTTCCTGGGTTCATATGAGTGATCGAGAAGATGCAACAGAGAAAGCGAAAGAGATAGTTGCGGCAAGCATAGCAAGGGCAAGATTACTGGAACCTATTGAAGTAGGTTTTGTTGATGTTACACAAGCAGGGCTAGTAATCGGAGGCGGAATTGCAGGAATGACTGCAGCCCTAGAGCTGGCAAATCAGGGATTTCAGGTACATTTAATTGAAAAAGAAATGAAGCTTGGAGGTCTCGCTCGAAAATTATACTATATCTTAGAAGGTGATGATCCACAAGAATATTTGAAGACTCTTAAAGATCACTTAATGCAATCAGGTAAAATTAAGGTGCATTTAGGTACAGAAATCGTTAATATTGGTGGATCTGTTGGAAGTTTCAGTATTTCTGCAAGAGAGAATGGTGAAGAAGTAGAGTTTGATGTTGGAGCAATCATTGTAGCGACTGGGGGGATGGAATATAAACCTATTGAGTTTTTATACGGAAAAGATGAGAGAATTCTCACTCAGCATGAATTAGAACAACAAATATTTGATAATAAGATAACTGCTAAAAAAGTTGTAATGATTCAATGTGTAGGATCAAGAAATTCTGAACGATCCTACTTAGTAGAATATGTTGCTCCGCAGCTGTCAAGAATGCTTTGAAACTAAAAGAAACGGATCCAAACACCGATATTTTCATCCTTTATAGAGATATCCGAACTTACGGATTTGGAGAAGAATATTATGAGTTAGCCAGAAAAAATGGAGTAAATTTTATTCGATTTAATGAAAATGTTGAACCAAATGTTAGTATAATTGAAAAAAACTTAGTAGTTTCAGTGAGTGATACTCTATCTGGAAAAAAATTGACCATAGAGCCTGATTTAATTGTTTTAAGTGCAGCTTTTCTGCCTGCTAAGAATAAAGAATTATCACAAATGCTGAAAGTACCACTTGACGCGAGTGGGTTTTTCTTAGAAGCTCACGTGAAATTAAGACCACTTGATTTTTCTACTGCCGGAATTTTCTTGTGTGGAGCAGCACAATGGCCGAAATTTATTAAGGAATCTATAGCCCAAGCTAGTGGAGCTGCTGCAAGAGCAAGTCGCCTATTGGCTGCCAAACAAATTAAAACTGAAGCTATTATTGCTTCAGTCGATCAGGAATCATGCATAGGATGTAGATCGTGTGAATGGATCTGTCCATTTAATGCAATACAGGTTCAAAGGACAGAATCAGGATTAAAAGCGATTGTCATTCAATCTGCTTGTAAGGGTTGTGGAGTCTGTGGTGCAAGTTGTCCTCAAAAAGCAATTTCAATGGGACATTTTACCGATCATCAATTATATCAACAATTATTTGCACTAAGTGAGGGATTATTGGAATGAGGTGGTATTGAAATGTACAAGCCAAAATTTGTAGGATTTTTATGTAATTGGTGTTCTTATGCAGGTGCTGATCTAGCTGGAGTATCTCGATTCAATTATCCGACAAATCTCAGAATAATTCGTGTAATGTGTAGTGGAAGACTTGATCCGAGCTTTATTTTAACTGCATTTGAGAGAGGATTAGATGGAGTGCTTGTGGCAGGATGCCATCCTGGAGATTGTCATTACCTATCAGGAAATTATCAGGCAAAGTACAAGGTTTTAATGCTAAGAAAGATCCTTGAAAAAATTGGATTTGATAATAGAAGGTTACGACTTGATTGGATTTCAGCAGCAGAGGGACGAAAATTTGCAGATTTGACTGCTGAATTTACTGAAGAGCTAACAAAATTAGGACCTTCTCCTGTAAAATCTGATACTAACTTGAGAAAATTATTAGATTATACCAAGCAAATAATCTCTGATTTTAGGCTAAGATGGTTAGTTAGTAGAGAAAGGGAACTGGTTGAAATTGAAAATGCCTATGGAGAAAAAATTCCGGAAGAGGAATTTGAAGATCTATTAGAAGGAATAATAGATGCAGAATTAATTAGAGCTAAAATTCTCAATGTAATTGAAAAGAAAAGTCTTTCGGCTAATGAGATATCACATGAATTAGAAATTCCTACTGAAAGAGTATTAGAACATCTTATTAGATTAAGTGATGAACACAAAGTATCTTTCAGTATCGAGAATCGTTATGCTGTATTTATTAAGGAGGGAGGATGAGATAGATGAGTGTTGGTTCAGGTAAAAAGGTAGGCGCAGTACTCGTAGTTGGTGGTGGAATTGCTGGAATACAAACATCATTGGATCTCGCAGAATTGGGATTTAAAGTCTTCTTATTAGAGAACTCTTCTGCGATAGGAGGCAGAATGAGCCAATTAGATAAAACATTTCCAACGAATGACTGTGCAATGTGCATTTTAAGCCCAAAATTAGTGGAAACCGGGAGACATCACAATGTTGAAATCATTACTCATGCTGACATTGAAAAAGTAGATGGAGAAGCAGGAAATTTCAACGTTACCATAAAAAAGCATCCAAGATATGTTGATATAGAGAACTGTACTGGTTGCGGACTCTGTGCAGAATGGTGTCCAGTAGAATTTGTGAATGAATATGATGAAGGATTACGAAAACGAAAGAGTATTTTCATTAAATATCCACAAGCGATTCCGAAATTAGCTTCTATAGATAGGTCAATTTGTATTGGATGCCGGTTATGTGAATCTATTTGTGAAGCTGATGCAATTGAATTTTCTCAAAAAGAAGAATTGGTAAATCTGAATGTTGGAGCAATCATTCTTGCACAAGGTTCTCCCCTTTATGATCCAGTAGCCTTAAAACAGTATGGATATGGTCAGTTCTCGAATGTGGTAACAAGTTCTGAGTTTGAAAGAATATTGAGTGCCTCTGGACCTTTTGTAGGCCACGTTTTACGTCCTTCCGATGCAAAAATACCAGAGAAAATCGCATGGCTACAATGTGTTGGCTCACGAGATCGAAAAATTGGGAATAATTATTGTTCAGCTGTTTGTTGCATGTATGCCATAAAGGAAGCGATGATTGCCAAAGAACATGAAGCAGATATAGACTGCCACATTTATTTTATTGATATAAGAGTTACTGGGAAAGGATTTGAAGAGTATTATTTGAGGGCCAAGGAAGAACACCAAATTAAATTTATCAATAGTAGAATTGCTACTATTGAAGAAGATCCGCTTACTAAGGATATTCTTCTATATTATGAAGATAAGGAGACGGGTGAATCTAAAGAAGTAAAATATGATCTAGTTGTTCTTTCAGCAGGTTATCATCCCTCCAGAGCTAATGCAGAATTAAGTGATAAATTGGGAATACAACTGAATAAGTATAACTTTTGCGATTTAACAATATTTAATCCATTAGAAACGAACGTACCTGGGATTTATACATGTGGAACTTTCTCAGGACCTAAAGATATCCCTGAAACAGTTGCTGAAGCAAGTGGGGCGGCAGCTGAAGCATCAGTACTATTAGCTTCTGAACGAAATACTCTTACAACTGAAAAAGAGTATCCTCCTGAATTAGATATTGTAGGTGAAGATCCAAGAATTGGTGTATTTGTGTGTCATTGTGGGATAAATATTGGTGCGACAGTTGGAGTCCCTGAAGTCGTGGGATTTGTCAAAACCCTTCCTAATGTGGTCTATGCCGAAGAAAATCTCTATACATGTTCTCAAGATACTCAAGATAAAATTAAACAAATAATAAAAGAACAAAATTTAAACAGGATTGTCGTAGCATCATGTACTCCACGTACGCACGAACCTCTCTTTCAAAATACAATTCGAGAAGCAGGCTTAAATCCCTACTTGTTTGAATTGGCAAATATTCGTGAACATTGTTCTTGGGTTCATATGAGAAGCCCAGAAGCTGCAACAGAGAAAGCCAAGGACATAGTAGCTATGAGTGTTGTAAAAATTCAACTTTCACAGCCATTGTACGAGAGTTCTGTAGATATCGTACAATCCGGGTTAATAATTGGAGGAGGTATAGCAGGGATGACAGCAGCGCTAGAATTAGCAGAACAAGGTTTTGTTACATATATAATCGAAAAAGAAACCGAATTAGGGGGATATGTAAGGAATATTCATTATACTTTTGAAAATGAAAACTCCCAAGAATATTTAAAAAATTTAATTAATAAGGTTAAAACCTCTGATAAAATAACTACATTATTAAATACAACGATTGAATCTATTTCAGGTTATGTAGGAAATTTTGAAATTATCGCTAATTGTCAGGGTGCCAAGAAGGAAATTAACACAGGAATAATAATTGTAGCTACGGGTGGAACAGAATATAAACCTACTGAATATTTATATGGACAACATGAGGGAATCCTTACCCAGCAAGAACTAGAACGAGAAATTGTCCAAAATAAAATAAGTGCAAATAATATCACGATGATTCAGTGCGTAGGATCCAGAAATGAAACCCGTCCTTATTGTAGTAAGATTTGTTGTTCTTCTGCGATAAAAAATGCGTTAAAATTAAAGTCTATTAATCCAGAAATTCAAATTTCGATTATACATAAGGATATTCGTACATATGGATTTAAGGAAGAGTATTATGAGAAGGCGCGGGAATTAGGAGTAAATTTTATCCGATTCGATGATACCCGCCCACCTGAAATCGAAATAGTTAATGATCAATTACAGATTTCAGTATTTGAACCACGATTGCAAAAACAATTATTGCTCGAACCAGACCTTGTAATATTAAGCGCAGCATTTGTACCTACTGAGAATTATGAATTAGCTCAAATGTTAAAAGTGCCACTAGAAGAAAATGGGTTTTTCTTGGAAGCCCATGTAAAATTGCGACCACTTGATTTTGCAACTGATGGTATATTCCTCTGTGGCACCGCACAATGGCCAAAATTCATGAATGAAACAATTGCACAGGCGAAAGGAGCTGCGGCAAGAGCAGGTACGATTTTATCAAAAGAAACAATTCAAGTAACTGGAACAACTGCAATAATTGATGAAGATAAATGTGTTGGTTGTGGGCATTGTCGCGACATTTGTGAGTTTAGCGCCATCGAAATGGTAGAAATAAAAAAAGCATTTGAGAATGGTAGAATTGGACTAAATCCTTTGTTGGAAATAATAAGATATAAATCTAAAATAATTCCTGCATTATGCAAAGGTTGTGGTGCATGTGTCGATGAATGCCCTGTTGGAGCTATAACTGCACAAAATTTCACAAAGAAACAATTAGCGGAGATGGTTTTTGCTTATTTAAAATAAGGTGGTGTAAAAAGATGAGTGATAAAGAATTTTCGCCGAAAATAGTAACTTTTTTATGTAATTGGTGTGGATATGGAGCTGCAGATTTAGCTGGAGTGAGTAGATTTCAATATCCCACGACTATTAGAATAATAAGAGTAATGTGTTCAGGGCGTATTCAACCTTCTTTAATACTTAATGCATTTAGAAAGGGCAGTGATGGGATTTTGATATGTGGTTGCCACCCTGGAGATTGTCATTATATCTCTGGAAATGAAAAAGCCGAAGAAAGAATCCAACAAACAAAAAAACTTCTCGATCTTTTAGCGATTGAACCCGAAAGACTTAGACTAGAATGGACTTCCTCTGCTGAAGGCGCCAAATTTGCTAAAGTAATTAAGGATTTTTCGAACCAAATTGCTTCATTAGGAGCATTTGAAATAAAAGTTGAAGAGGTAAAGATTGAAGGGTGATAAAAAAATGGTTATTGAGAACAAATCTAAAAAATCAATCTTAATTATTGGTGCTGGAGTAGCCGGCATTTCTGCGGCATTAGATGCAGCAGATCAGGGGCAACAAGTGTATCTTGTAGAAAGGACACCTTCAATTGGAGGTAAAATGTCTCAATTAGATAAAACATTTCCTACTTTAGATTGTTCTATCTGCATTCTTGCTCCAAAAATGGTAGAATGTGCAAGACATCCCAATATTGAATTAATGACTTACTCAGAAATCAAAGAAGTTACTCCGATTCAGAATGGGGATGCATTCAAGGTTAAAATCCTACTAAAACCACGTTATATTGATGCATCAAAATGCACCTCATGCGGAACATGCGCTTCTAAATGTCCATCGAAGAAGACTTTATCAGAATTTGAAGTAGGATTAACAACAAGAACTGCTGCTTATATTCCATTTCTTCAAGCTGTGCCCTCTGTATACCTAATTGATAAAGATAATTGTATTTTTTTCAAAAAAGGTAAATGCAAGGCTTGTGAGAAGTTTTGTCCCTCTGGTGCCATTGATTTCGAACAACAGCCTAAGGAAATAGAAGTAGAAGTTGCAAGTATCATAATCGCTACTGGATTCGATTTAATGGATCCTTCAGCCTTAAAAAATTACGGTTATAAAAAATATTCTAATGTTGTTATCTCCCTAGAATATGAACGTATTATGTGCGCATCGGGTCCAACAAAAGGGGATATCGTACGCCTTTCAGATAATGGTCACCCGCATAAAATAGCGTTCGTCTTATGTGTGGGCTCTAGAAATGTTGGATTAAAACCCTATTGTTCCAAAATTTGCTGCATGTATGCTACAAAAGAAGCCATTATGACCATGGAACATCATCCGGAGGCAGAGATTTTAGTATATTATAATGATTTACGAGCCATTGGTAAAGGGCATGATGAATTTATTGAAAGAGCGAAAGATGAATATAAAGTTAATTATATCAAAGGGCTTCCTAGTCATATTTTTGAAGATCCTGAAACAAACGATTTAGTAATCCGACATACTGATTTTTCCACAGGTAGAGTTAGAAATGATAAAGTTAATATGGCGGTTCTATTTCCAGCAGTAATTCCCAGTAAAGGATTAAAAGAGCTTAGTGAAATATTAGGTGTAAAAACGGATGAATTTGGATTTATAAAGACGAAATCATCCACAAACTTTATTGAGACAAGTTTTCCTGGCATTTATACTTGTGGATGTGCACAAGGTCCAGAAGATATTTCGACTTCTGTGGCACAAGCAAGTGGTGCAGCAGCTAAAGCGGCAGGAAGAACTGCCATATATAAAGCAGAAGAAACTGTAGAAACAATTCCTGAAATACCTGTTCTCCCAGAGGATAATCCACGAATAGGCGTTTTCTTGTGTCATTGTGGTACCAATATTGCAGGAGTAGTCGACATGGAAAAGTTAGAAGAAGCTGTCAAAATATTACCTAATATTGTATATGTCGAGAGAAATCTTTATACATGTTCAGAAGAATCTCAAATAAGTATTAAATCAGCTATCGAAGAACATGATTTGAATAGAGTTGTAATTGCATCTTGTACTCCTCGAACTCATCTACCTTTATTTCAAGCAACTTGTAAGGAAGCAGGACTCAACCAATATCTTGTTTCTTTTGCTAGTATAAGAGAATTGGTGAGCTGGGTTCATATGAGTGAACCTGAAAAGGCAACTGATAAGGCACAGGATCAAGTTCAAATGGCCGTGGCTAGAGCTGGCTTTTTAGAACCATTATATGATACTAAAGTAGATGTAATTCCCGCTGCATTAATCGTTGGGGGTGGTATAGCAGGTATGACCGCTGCTCTTTCTATAGCAAAAAAGGGATTTAAAGTTTATATAATTGAAAAGGAAGAAAGCTTAGGGGGGCTCGTTAAAACCTTAAATAAAATTAATCTTGATGGACTTGATGCAAACCAAATAATAACTCCAATGATTCAGGCAATAAAAACAAATAAAAACATTACAATTTGCACTTCAGGAACTGTAAAATCCGTAGATGGCGCTATTGGAAATTTTGACGTTACAGTTACACGTGATGGAATAGATAGAATGCTAAAAATCGGTGTCATTATAGTTGCCGTAGGAGCAGAAGAATTCAAACCCAATGGTTATTATTCCTATAAAGATAATGAAAATGTTTATACTAGTTTAGAATTCGTTGATATAATCCGTAATAATCAAATAAAAGATGGAGAAACAATTATTTTTATACAATGCGTTGGTTCTCGTGAAAAAGATGGACGACCATATTGTTCATTGACTTGTTGTGCTAATTCAATTAAAAATGCTTTACTTGTTAAAGATTCGGCTTCGAATTCTCAAGTTTTTATCCTTTATCGAGATGTCAGGGTTACCTTTGAAGAGGAAGAATACTATAGAAAAGCCAGAGAAAAAGGGATTAATTTTATCAAATATAATCCTGAACAATCCCCAAAATTGGAATCAATAGGAAATAAACTTTTAATAAACGTTTTCGATCAGTTAAAAAATATAAATTTTGAATTATCTGCTAATAGAGTTGTACTAGCTACGCCGTTAATAGCATGGAAAGAAAACAAAAAATTATCAGAGATGTTAAAGGTTCCGTTGGGCGCGAATGGATTCTTTTTCGAAGCACACCCTAAATTAAGACCTGTCGATTTCGCAACTGATGGGATATTTGTTTGTGGCACTGCACAAGGTCCTAAAAATATATCAGAATCTATTAGTCAAGCACTCGGAGCCGCATCTAGAGCTTTAATACCGTTGATGCGAGCTAAAGCAAAGGTAATGGGAGCAACTGCAAAAATAAATACTAATCTGTGTTCAGGATGTGGAATATGTATAAAACTTTGTCCCTACAGTGCAATAACTAGAAATGAAGAAAATGAATTAGAAATTAAAGAAGTATTATGTAAAGGTTGTGGCGTTTGTGGTGCGAGTTGCACCCAGAAAGCCATATCAATCCGCCATTTTACCAATGAACAAATTTTAGCGGAAATTATAGCTTTTGGAGAAGAACAGCTTGTCCACGACTGAAAATAAGGAGAATTATAATATAATTTATTACATATAAAAAAACCTCCAGTGTTATTCCTAAGATTTTCCGATCTCAGGCAAAATTCCAATTTGTTTTGTATCTTTCAGGCAAAACTTCAGTTTGTTTTGTATCTTTCAGGCAAAATTTCAGTCTTTTTTTATCTAATAATTAATTAATTAGAGATTTGACTTAATTTGTTCTACAATTTTCCTGCATTTATTAAACAAAACTTTATAAATTATAGCAATTATTCGGGTTTTAGATTGAAATGGTAAACTAAAAAAAGGAAAATAAGAACTAGATAATTAGAGTACAATTGAAAATATAAAAATTTAAAAATGTTATCTGAAAGGCGTCTAAGAAGTGACTCAAAAATTAAAGCCAGATTCGGAACAAGAGCTTGATTTGCTTGAACTACCCGCTGAAATTGACGAAAAAAATCGACAGATTCTTGAACTTTTAAAACGTGATGGCCGCGCATCGTTTGCAGATATAGCCAAACAATTAGACATGAATGAAAGTACTGTCAGGAAAAGAGTACGTAAGTTAATCGATGAAGGGATCATTGATCACTTTACAATTGTTTTAAGTCCCTCTATAAATGGAAAAAAAATAACATCTTTCTTAACTGTTATACCAGAATCGCATTATAAAATTAACGAGCTATCAAATGAGGTCATTAAAATACCTGAGGTAATTGAAGCCTTCTATATGTCTGGAAAATGCGGATTATTATTAAGAGTGCAAGTAACCAACCTTGATGCATTAGATTCACTCCTTGAACGAATGCGTGAAGTTCCTGGAATTGGAGAAATTGAGAGCTGTATTATCATCCGCCAACTTAAATTTAATCGATACTGAATGAACACATTATCGAAGTAGAAATACAATACTTATTTTATAATTTAAATTGAAAGGATATCTTCGATTTAAAATTGAAATTATTAGTTTGCAGTTCTTAAAAAAAATTGTAATAAAGAAAAAAAGAATTAGTATTCCCGTGGCATGTGCTCGAGCTGCGCCTGGGTGAAGACTGGGCCATCGGTGCATACATATTTTTCGCCGACGGTGCAATGACCGCATTTCCCGATACCGCATTTCATCCGATTTTCAAGGGAGAGTAAAATTTTATCGTGTGAAAAGCCGAGTTCATCCATGACAGGCATAGTGAATTTAATCATGATGGGGGGACCACAAATGATGGCGTAGGCATCGCTTGGGTCAGGAGCAACTTCTTTAGTAACCGCAGGCACGAATCCGACCTTTTTGGTCCAACCTTCCACAGCCCGGTCGATGGTTTGATGGAGTTCTATATCATTAAGCCCCTCCCATTCTTCTAGATCTTTTTTATAACACAATTCAGCGGGATTACGAGCGCCATAGATGACAGTGACCTTTTTAAAGAGATCTCGCTTTGCTAGGATATATTTTGTGAGTGATCTGAGCGTTGAGAAGGCAAAGCCGCCTCCAATAATAACAATATTATGGCCAACCAAGTCTTCAATGGGCCATCCATTACCAAAAGGGCCGCGAATACCAATTGTAGCCCCCACTTTACTTTCATGTAGGGCAGTAGTTACGGTACCAACGCGTTTTACTGTAAATAGGAGAAACCCTTCCTCTGTTGGGGAGGAGGCAATTCCTATTGGGCATTCGCCAGCACCGAAAAAGGAGAGTTCAGCGAACTGGCCAGGTACGTATTCAAATTGTTTATAATCCTCCGAATTTTTAAAAACTAGCTTGAACGTTTTAAGATCATTAATCGGTTTATTCTCGGGGATAATCTCTTCAATTGTTGTCAATTTGGGAATATAAGGGTTGGATTTCAATTCAGACATTTGCGTCATTTTTTTATCTTCTCCTTTTAAGTTTCTTGAACATTGTTCAATACCACACGAATATCTATGTTTCCTGGGCATGCGAAAATGCAACGACCGCAGCCAACGCAGCCGATTTCACTGAGTACTTTGGGATAATAGTTGAATTTATGCATAATGCGCTGGCGCATACGGGAAATATGATTAGGGCGGGGATTGTGCCCAGATCCATGCTTCGTAAAAATTGGAAATTGACATGCATCCCACAGCCGAATACGCATGCCACCAGAGGGCGTTTCCTCATCGGTTACATCAAAGCAATGACATGTTGGACATAAAAAAGTGCAAGTACCACATCCAATACACGGTTGACTATACTGAAGCCAGAATTTCTCTTCACTAAAGAGCTTGTCCAAGTTTTCAGCGACGTTGTCCAACGAGATTTCCTTTTTCATTATTGCGAGTGCTTTTTTCGTGGCCTCAGTGGCATTAGAAAGGTCCTTTTCGCTCGCATCTTCCAACCAATCCATTGTTTCTATGAGGGTATCGCCTTTCATGTTTAAGCTTTTTACGAGATATTTATCACCGAGGTCGGTTAGTAAAACATCCATGCCTTCTTCACCAAATGGACTACCTCCTAGCGTAGTACAGAGGCAGGTGCTTAGGGGTTCAATACAAGCAAGGCCAATTAATTTAGTTTTTTCACGTCGCTTTTGATAATAAGGATCTTGGAATTTCCCTAAAGCAAAAAATTTGTCAAGGAGTAAAAAGCTTTTAGCATCACAGGGGCGAATCCCAAAGATAATTTGGGTTCCCGAAGGATTTTCCGCTTCTATAATTTCGATGCCCTCTTTCGTTTTTTTGTAGTTAAAAAGCACTTCAGCGTATGGGAAAAATATTTCTTTTGGAGGAATTTTTGTGTTGGCAAAGTCCATAGATATTTCATCGGCTGATCTCACTTCTTTAAAAACATAGAATCCGTTCTTTTTCACAGGGGCAAGCACTTTATGGTTTTTTGTTAATTCTTCAATGAATTTTGAGAGTTGGTTTTTCTGCAATATTTTCTCTTTCATCTTGATCGTCTCATTCTGGTTCTGTAATAAATTCTTCAGGGTCCTCCATTGTATATGTGCCCATAGGCGGTGGCGTCTCAGTATCTAATCCGGCTTCATATTCATAACGCTCTTTGGCAATCTTTTCTAACTTTTTGGAAAGGAATCGGAGATCGATACCCATCGGGCAGGCCCGTGTGCATGCCCCACACCCGACGCATCGCCCTGCCACGTGAAAAGCACGGATTATATGGTAAAACATCACATCCGATAAATGAGTGGTTTTGCCTACCCACTGAGGTTGAATTTGATCCACGAAACATTCTTTACAATAACATAAAGGACAAGCATTGCGGCAGGCGTAACATCGGATACAACTCTTGAGCAGATCGGTGAAGTATTCCCATTTTTCCTCTGCGGTTCGGGCTTCAAAAACTTTGAGCATCTCATCCCAATCTTCAGAAGGCGTGAGTTCGATAGGTTGTCCTCCAACTAAAACGTCACACACTGGTGGATTATTGATGTGACAGGCTTGGCATGAGGTTTGGAGGAAATCCTGTTTCACGAGTGCGCCTTCAAAATCTAAACCTTTAAAGATAATTTCGTTATTTGTTACTTTCGCTTCGAGAATTTCTTTCGGAAGGACTTTGGCCTCTATCTTTTTTCTATCGATTATACCTAGACAGGGCATTCCAATTATAATAGTTTTTTCTCGCTCGATTTGCCCCTCATTGATACATACCGCGAGAGCACGGGCATCACACCCTTTTACAACAATCCCGATTCTCTTACCTTTATGTTCTGGTTTTAAAAGATATTTTGTTAAATTAGCGTCACAACATGAGTTCCACACGAGTTTATCTACATCTTCTTTCTTTGTTACGAAACAGGGGGCGGTTCGAAGCGGTAGTGTACCTTTTTGGTATCCAATCACCAAATCTACCTTTTCTTCATCAAAGAGCTTCTTTACTTCCTCTCGCATAGAAGTTTCCAAAGATTCCGTACTCAATTTTACCATCTCTTCACCATTTTCTTGATTGGACCTAACCTTTTTACCTTAGCAACGACTTCCTTTATGACTTTCGAAAACTTTTCCCCCTCTGCAGCAGATACCCAGGAAAAATTCAAACGTCCTGCCGGAATGCCCATGAATTCCACAATATCTTTTAGAATTGCAAACCGTCGGCGCGCTGTTAAATTTCCGCTCAAATAGTGACAATCCCCTGGATGACATCCGGAAACTAGGACACCATCCCAGCCAGCTTGAAGAGCTTTTACTAAATAAAATGGATTTACCCTTCCAGAACATGGCACTCGGACAACTCGAATATTTGAAGGGTATTGAATTCGACTCACACCAGCAAGATCTGCGCCTGCATAACTGCACCAGTTACATAGAAAAGCTAAAATTTTCGGTTCCCATGATGAGACATTCCCAATTTTCGGTTTTTCCTTAACGGATGTCATTTTTTTAACCTCGAGAATTGATAATTAATGATATTTGCTCATTAGTAAAGCCTAGCAAGTCAACTGCAGAACAGCGACAATTCGCAGAACAGGTTCCGCATCCTTTGCAGAGCGCACTATTTACTACGGCAATTTTCCCTAATCGTTCATCCTCTTGAACAGAAATGGCATTATAGGGACATACTAGCTCGCATAAACCACATCCTGTGCACCGTAATGGTCTTACAACCGCGGTAACACCTTCGGCTTCAATTTTATCCAAAGTAAGGTAGGTTGAAGCTCGAGAAACTGTTGCCAGTGCTTGGGCTATACTATCCTCAATTCCTTTAGGCGCATGAGCTAATCCACATAAAAATACGCCCTCAGTTGCAAAATCAACTGGACGAAGTTTCATATGTGCTTCTAAGAAAAACCCATCATCATTTAATGGGACTTTTAGCATGGGTGCAAGCTCCGCATTCTCAACTGGCGCAACAATACCTGCAGTTAATACGAATAGATCAGGATCAATTGTGAGTGTTCCACTATCTGGTGACTCAACAACGACTGTTAACTTTCCATGATGATCTTTCATAAGTTCAGGTGGTTTGTCCTCATCGAAAAGAACAAACATAACTCCTGCTTCACGTGCTAGTCGATAGTACTTTTCTCTAAGACCGTATGTCCGAATATCTCGGAATAGAATTGTCACATCAGTATTAGGACTAAGTTCTCTGATCTTCATAGCGTTTTTAATGGCTTCAATGCATCCAATCCGACAACAATATGGGTGTTCTTCGTTGCGAGACCCTACACATTGGAGCATGACTATAGATTTAACCTTCTCAAGATCCGGGTTTGAAAATAGCCGTTGTTCCAATTCATTTTGGGTTATTACTCGTTCATTGTCGCCATAGTGATATTCTTTAGGCTTATATTGGAGTGCGCCGGTTGCAACAACCACGATGCCGTGTTCAAATTCTACTAGTTCCTTATTTTGCCCATGTTCAATTGTTGTAACAAAATTTCCAATATACCCGTTAATTGACTTGATGTTAGCAGATGTATAAACATGGATTAAATTGTTATTTGTAACCTTTTGAATTAATTCTTTTAAGAAGGCTTTCACATTGTCTCCTTCTAAAGTAATATGGATATTTTTTGAGAAACCTCCAAGTTCCTTTTCTTTTTCTACAAGATAAGTTTCATAACCTTGATCTGCAAAACCCATGGCGGCAGTCATTCCCGCTACACCACCACCGATGACCAACGCTTTTTGGGTCATATTCAGTTGGATTCTTTCAAGAGGTTCTATTTTATTCGCTTTTGCTACTGCCATTCTCACTAAATCTTTCGCTTTGTTAGTTGCCGCCTCTGGTTCGTACATATGTACCCAAGAACATTGATCTCGAATATTTGCCATCTCAAAAAGATAGCGATTCAACCCTGCCTCTCGGATAGTTCCTTGAAACAGCGGTTCATGTGTTCGCGGGGTGCATGATGCAACAATAACTCGATTTAAATTAAATTTCTCAATTTCTTCTTTAATGATCCCTTGGGTATCTGCAGAGCAGGTGTAGAGATTACAAGCTGCATGGACGACATTAGGAAGGGTTTCAGCATACTCTACAACCGCGGGTACATTAACTACTCCACCTATATTAATTCCACAATGGCATATAAAACAGCCAATTCGAGGGGGTTCCCCTGCAACATTAACTTCTGGTGGTAAATCCTTTGCAGTAATCTTTGTGCCTCTTGCTTCCGCGAGTAATGCATTTACACGTCCAGCAGCTGCGCTTGCTTCTGTTACAGTCTCCGGAATGTCTTTTGGCGCATTAAACGCTCCACAAACGAAAATCCCTGGTCGGCTAGTATCAACTGGTTTAAAGGGTGAATTTTTTGCGTAACCATATTCATCAAAGATCGGA
>JABXJU010000441.1 GCA_013375405.1 Candidatus Helarchaeota archaeon | reverse complement strand
AAAAGACCTTAATGGAGAAGTCGAAAGGAAAAGCACTAGCGCTTTATACATATGCGTATATTCCCATGTTGGAACCCACCTTCTCGGTCTTTTACGAAAAATTTATAAGCGAGATAGAACCACACCTTCCAAAGATTTTAGAAGCTATAGATAAGAAGGCGGATCACAAGAAGGCAAATTGGCCCGCCTATCTTAGCGATAAAGACCTTGCTATGGCACTTTCGAATATACACGATGGAGAAAAAGCTGATGCGTATAAAGCGTGGCTTTCTGGTATACGGATGAGTTCAACAGAACTCCGTGGCCTTAAGATTACATCGCCATTAGTAGGGGATTATAAGAAGTATGAAGTCATGAGAACCTTGATCGAGCACTCGCTTATTGTTTTTTCAAGTTTTACCCTTATCGTAGATGAGTTGGAAAATGCCCCGCCTGGGTTGGCAAAAGGCTTGGGAGATGCTTTAAGAGACTTGATAGACTCCTTCTATGATAAGTTCAGCTTAGTATGCAGTTATACCACCGAGATAGCCGATGAAATGATCGATTGGGGTTATGGGAAGTTTTTATACAAACGGTTGGAACATGAGGTTAAAATGGATGCGCTTGGGATAGATGCTACGATAGCTCTTCTAAGAACACATCATGAATGCTACAGAAAGGCTAAATACAAAGTGAAAGACGAATTGTTTCCATTTGAAGAGAGCGGTGTAAAGCAACTTATCGAACTGATAGACCCTAAGGAGTGTTATCCAAGAACTATACTTACAAATTGTGGTGTATTGGGTGAGCAAGCCGCCAAGCAAAATATAAAAGTAACCGCTAAGTTGGTCGATGCGAGTAAAGAGTTTCTCTCTTACTTGGTTTAGTCTCGTGAAAAACCGCTAATGTAAGCAAGCTTTCCATCACGCCCGGTCACCAATGACCTAATGGTCTGACAGTTAACTAAGTCATTGACTATGTTGTTAAAGCTCTTTTCCTCTAATGTGAGGTGATGGTCTATAAGCATTTTAATACAAACAAAGCATCTTATAGATTTAGCGTCAGAGATGCCAAGGTCTCGTGTTTCAAACAATGAATAAGCAAGCTCAAACATCTCTAAGAAAATACATTTATGTCCATTTTTAGAGTAATCAAAAGGGGAAAGAGAGTTAACTTTGCCAGTGAGATATATATT
>JABXJU010000190.1 GCA_013375405.1 Candidatus Helarchaeota archaeon | reverse complement strand
AAAATTAGTATCAAAAGTCTAGCTTTTGATACCACTAAAACCCATGAGTAAACATTCATGACTTGTTTTATATAGGGGGCATTTTCCGGCGATCCACGGCCCTGGGTGCCATTTAATTGCGGATCCGCATTCGAAAAAAAAGGGCAGGTTGTAGGTTCCTTTATAAAGGACCCGGTGTCTCAGACCTGCGGGGCGGGTATTTTTTTATGAGTAGACCAAACCTTTTTTTTATGAGTAGAATATATATATAGTTATAGAGGAACATGTTCGGAAGCGGAGAAACATGTTCCAGCCATTTAGGGTAATTAGGTAATTGTTATGGAAAAATAAAATGGTTAATTTAAGTGGAGATGATAAAATGGTTGATTTAAATGAGATATATCAGGCTGCGGATTGGAAAACAGAGAAACATGTTCCAGCCATTGATTTCGAAAAGGGCGACAAAACTATAAAAATTAAGGTAACAGTGGGATTAGAAATTCCACATCCTAACACGGTTGAACACCACATTCGGTGGATCGATGTCTATTTCCTCCCTAAAGATGGAAAATTTGCTCTTCATGTTGGAAGGGCTGAGTTTAATGCACACGGCGATTCTGCCACCAAACCTGCGGTAAGCTTCGTCTTGAATACCGAAAAATCCGGGACAATTCTAGCTACTTCCTATTGTAATATCCATGGTCTATGGCGAAACTCGTTGGATTTATAGATATACAATAATTTCCTATATATTTAACTTAAATAAAATTTTACTTTTTTCAGGGATGATTAGAAATGATAAGTAAAACATTAGAGGAAGCTATCAATAAACAACTGAATCGTGAATTGTACTCTGCATATCTGTATCTATCGATGGCTGCTTATTTTGAATCAAAAGGATTTTCTGGCTTTGCAAATTGGATGCGTGTCCAATTTCAAGAAGAAACGTTCCATGCAATGAAATTCTTCGATTATGTTATAGGACGCGGCGGACGTGTCACCCTTCTTGACATCGAGGCACCTCCAACAAAATGGGGATCACTATTAGATGCCTTCGAATATACTTATGAACATGAGCAAAAGGTCACCGGTCTGATTAATAATTTAGTGAAATTAGCCACGGAAGAAAATGATTATGCCGCGATTTCAATGTTACAGTGGTATGTTAATGAACAAGTCGAAGAAGAAGCCTCAGCAAGCGCTATAGTTGATAAACTTAAGATGATCGGAGACGCTGGTTCGGGATTATACATGCTCGACCAAGAACTGGCTCAACGGGTATTTACTCCGCCTACTACCTCCGAATGATTACGTTTCCTTTATTTTAGCAGAAATTGATTCAATCTAATTTTTTTTTATTTTAAATGGATTGATCCAAGATGTCTCCTTTAAATGAGATCAGAAAAACCGCAATAGAACTAAAAGAGGAGAACATCAAAGGAGCAAATTATATTGTTATGATAGTTACCAATTCACTGGATTTTAATTGCCCAGCAAGTGGAATTGCAGCCGAAAGATTAAAAGACTACGGATTCAACAAGGTACTTCGCTATAAAGGCGGATGGCAGGAATGGAAAGACTCGATATATCCCACAGAATGACTTCTCCATCCATTATAAATTTAAAAATACTATCTATTTAGAAAATCCATCTCTATATAATTCCTTTCAGTTATCTTTTTCGCCCCCTCTTATTTTATAAATTAGATACAAATTTGAAAATAGAGTGTGAGAAATATAACAGGTTGAAAAGTGTGATCTCCAGTAAAAATTTTATTCTAGATTTACTACAAATGAGTAAAGAACAAGAAGAAATTGCCATTGAGAGCTTAGTAAAGCAAACCAAACTTTCCCCACAAAACGTTTTCAAAATCATCCAAGACTTAAATGAAGAATTGACTGGATTTATGGAAATTGAAAAGAATTTAATCATAATTCCTAAAAAATCTAAGATGAATTTAGTTAAGAAAGCAATATCCCTAGGGGTAAGTTTAGATCAGATTATCTCGATGCTTCATTGGAAAGAATTTGAAAACTTCTGCTTTATAGTTCTTGACCATCATGAATTCTTTTGCATACAGAATTATTATTTTACACATCACAAAAAACGATATGAAATTGATGTAATCGGGATAAAAAAGCCCTTAATATTCGCTATAGATGCGAAAAAATGGAAGACTGGACGTGCAAGTGCGTTAAAAACAATGGTAAAAAACCAAATCCGTCGTGTTAAAGCATTTTCTAAATCAACAATGAAACGATCCGTCCGCGACAAACTCAATCTCACTAATTGGCAGAACGCAAAAATCATTCCGATGATTGTCACCTCAAAAATGTATGAGATAAAAATATTTGAACATGTGCCGATTCTCCCTTTTTTTAAATTAAATAAATTTCTTAATGAGTATCACCGTTATTCAGAAATGATTCTCCAATTTCCTGTAAATCTTTCTGCCCAAAAAACTCTACATACTAAAAAAGTTAGGACTGTAAATAAAAAATTAGTATAAAAAGCCGGATCTTAGAAATACCACCTAAAAGGAACTAGTATTATTAATAAAGTAGGAAAAATACTAGTAGTCGACGCTGGTTTAAAAACAGAAAAATGAGTAAGTTCGTTGGAATACGGGTTTTATGAATAGTATAGTAATCTGTTCTCAATGTGGGTTTCAAACAGAATCGAATAAAAGATTTTGCCCAAATTGCGGCGCACCTATCGGTCCTCTGGGGCACACACAAATAGATACTTCCGTTAGGGAAGTAGCAGCTTCAACTCTTTTCTCTAGATTACAGGATAAGAAAGAACAGAAGTCTGAAGCTAGAAGAAGAGCTAATTCAACTGCAACTACATACGTATCATCCCCCAAACCGGTTGCAGCGGTAACTGAAAGAAAAGGGCGTCCCACAATCTTTACAAAGAAACCGCTTGGGGTCGCGAAGCCTATAAAAACAAGGCCTAGTTCGAAAAGCGTAGTTCTCACTAAGGGTATGCAAAATCAACTTATTCAATTCTTACGAGGGTTGAATAAACTTGATCGAAATCTTGAAGCTTCTGCAGTGGTCAAACGCGACGGAACTTTACTGGCCTCAGCACATTCTTCGAGAGCTAAACCTGAAATGATGGCTACAATAAGTTCAACACTCTATGGAATCGCAAAAGATTCGATTCGTGCCATCTCTGGTGGTAAGATGCGCATGGTTAGCATTATGGCAGAACAAAGCGTATTAATGCTTACCAAGGTAAATGAGGACACAATTTTACTAATTGTCACGTCACCCAAGTCGAATATCGGTCTCATTTCAATGTATAGTGAATTAATCGCACAAAACATTTCAAAATTCTTGTCTAAAATAGCCTTATAATTCTTTTTTTTCTAAAATGCGTGAAATAAAGCAATAATATCTTAAAAAGATCATTTTATATTCGATATTGAACATAATTTATCTACATTGAATGGAGAAGTGTGAAGGTTTATGCCAAAGAAAAAGAAAAAAGAAGAAGAAATTAAAGAAGAGCCGACGGAGATAACAGATAGGGATATAAAAGACGAGAAGGAAAGAAAAGAGAAGGAAACAAAAGAGAAGGATAAAAAAAAGAAGAAAGAAAAATGGGAAGAGATCTCCAGACTTAAAGTGGAGGTGGACTTTTGGAAGACAGATCTCCATGGCAAAGAAATAGGCATTCGTCAAAAAGACCAGCTACGGGCTAAAAGCAGACAATTCTCAAAAGATATGGATATTTATGGTTCGGTTAAAATTGGTGGCGAGGATAAAGGACATGTGGGATTCAGAAAGGATGAGTGGGAAGATAATCATCCAGAACAAGGAGAACTGTCACGTTTAGTAGTCCGCTATTTTACTGAGACGGATCGATGGCTTGCAAGCATAGAACAAAACAATATTAAAGGACTCATGCTTTCCCTAGGTTACGAACGCGGAACACCCGTATTTGATGTATTTCACCAAGGATTTACAAAAATTTTTCATTTAGAGAAAATTGAACGGGGTTCTGGCAGTATGGATCGCGTAATGGTTCCCCTTATTCTCGAGAAGGAAGGTAAAGATATAGATTACTTCATCATTGCTGAGAAACGCTTCACCATCGGTAGTGATTGGAAAGTATTCCGCGCTCAGGAAAAAGATAAAACACTAGCAGAATTCGATTCCAAAAAATTCAATATTGGGGGAAAAGTGGTTATTGACATTTATGACCCTGAACTAGCTAAAAATAAAGTCTTTATCAATACCATGGTTTTATTTGGGGCACTGATAAAGTTCTGGGATGAGGTTGTGGACAGATTAGCCGACTATAGAAAAAAATATATGAAAAATGAACTCCCATATAAACCGGATAGACACGAGTTACAGTTATTAGAGAATCCACGCGGTCGTAGGAATTAAGCTCCCCCTCATTTTTTTGTGATACGATGTTTCATTTGGCTGCAGTGGTCAGTAAGGTAACAGGCAAATATCTCTTTTATAAGGACTATTGGGCGAAATATCAAGATCGGGATCCCTTTTTCAATTTTTTTACAGCATATATCCCTTTTGTAGCACGGGAAAATGAAAATACCTATAAATTAATTCATTGGGATAAATTGCGGATTGCTTTTGGTAATTTTAATGAAATTATTATGATTTTAGCAGCAACTTTAGATACAAGTGATAAGCTTATTGAGACTTATTTAATTAGAGCTTATGAGATGCTATTTAATATCTATGGAGATCTATCAAACGGCGAACTTATTCCCGAAAAAATTGCAGAGTTCTCCCAAGGTTTAGAACTAATGATCCGGGTGTCTGCAACAAATGAAGATCTCAAACAATTAGATCATACTGTTGAGGAGCGCCATGGGGTTACGCCTGCTAGTGAGGAGGTTAATCGTCGAACTACACAACACTCCGAACAAGCCACAAAATTACTAGAACAATTCGCCGTTGAAATGCTAGATGGCACCATTACGAAATATAGATTATTTTTAACCGCTGCGGTTCGCGTGAAGGAAGCTATTCATTATCAGGTGATTGTTGATTTTTCTCCCTATCCACATCCTCCTGTATTCGATCTTCCTCAAGTATTGCATAATATTTTAGGAGATGCTGGAGAAGCCTTAGAAACTATTCGAGGTTGGGATCCTATTCACCCCCCAAATTGGATGGAAGTTGTCCAAGAACTCGAACAAAAGGTCTATAAATCCGAAACTCATCTGATAGAGCCCATTATTGAAGAGCCTGCAAGTCCTGTTAAAGGCAAAGGATTCGCTAAAAACCTTAAAATGCCGACTCGGAAAGAACCCCGGGGCATTCCTTATCCCCAAACACAACCCCAACCACCCCCTAACGCTCATAAAATGCCAGAAACTAAAGAAGTTCCTTTTCTTGCTTCGATACCCCCTGAAATTGAAAAGAAAAGAAAAAAAGAAAAGAAAAAAGAGATCTCATGTCCGAACTGTGGATTTATCTTTAAATCAAAGGATGATAAAACTTGTCAGCTCTGTGGTTCACCAAGACCTGAATGAATATCTTCATCGAATAAAGTTGATAGTGTCTTCTTGAAATCCTAAACTATTTAAGATTGCTTCACCTTCATCAATCATCTTTTTTATTAAATCTTCTACTGAGATTATTTCATTAATCGTCCCTACTGCCATAGAGAGTGGTACATATTTTGGGCTGTTAGACTCAAAATGGTATACTTTCTTAATTATTTTGGGATCAAAACAATTCGCATCAATTAATTGTTGTTTCCAAACATCTGGAATAGGACTCTCTTTGGTTGCTAAAAAAGCAGTGCATAGATGAACAGCTTGCGCCCCCAGAATTAATGCACCTAACATGCCTCTACCATCACTAATTCCCCCTGAAGCTATAAAAGGCACATTTACTATTTTGTGGGCATTCACCATGTTAATTAATAACGTGTTTTGCTTGGGATTCTTCAATCCACCCCCCTCCAATCCGGTGAGAATTATGGCATCAGCACCCATTGTAACGCCCTTTAAGGCATGTTTCATGACGGTTGCTTTATGAATCCAATTCATGCCATACTCCTTTGCTTTTTTTCCAAACGCATCTACTTTATATGCTGCGGTAATGATTGTCTTAATTCCCTCTTCGTTTAAAATTTCTAAATATCGATAGAAAGGATGAGCCGGTGTTATTTCTTTGTCAACCGAAAAATTCACACCAAATGGATTCTTTGTAATTTTCTTTATTTCCAAAATTGCCTTCCGGAATTGTTCTTCCCCTGGAAAGAAAGAGGCCGTTAATATTCCAAAGCCTCCTGCTTTGCTTACCGCCGCCGTTAATTGCGTATCATCATGCCCGGCAAAGGCACCCAAAATGATTGGAAATCGGCAATTCACCATTTTAGTAATCTTTGTTACCCATTTCATATTATAAAAATTCAAATAATTACATTTGACTTTTTCTATAAAATCAATCCATAATATGAAGTCCTATAATTGGTTTATTTAAAATGCATCATTTCGGGAATGATTCCAGAATTTTGGGGAAAAAGCAGCTGGTCCAGAATTTTCCCAACTCGTTATTTAATTGATGAGATTTTCTTATAGTCGTCTTATACGTCTGATAGAACTTAAACGAAAACTATTTTAGTGTAATAAATATAATTTTTTACGGTTTTTAATCGAAAAATCAGATCAAAAACTTGTGAAAAGGAATTAAAATCAAAGAATAGGAAGTGATAAATTGGGTGAAAATAGATATAAAGGAAAAGTAAATGGACAACTGATACATTCTTCCACTCAAATGTCAGACTTTCCTTTGGATTGTGAAGCAATGTTTTCAATGGAATTAAAAGAAGATATACCCGATACTCCATTAAAAACGGGTGATTCGATAGTAGTTTCAGTATCGACAAATCATTCCCGTGTTTATGTTCGTATAGGTGATGAAGTAGAAGTTGTAGGTAAAGTTCAAAAAAAGAAATTAAAACGAAGAGAAGGCAAAATTAGTTATATGATTGAATCAAAAGGGCTTCTTAACGAAACACTTGGGTTTTCTAGAGCCTATTAAAGCTTTTTATTAAAAAAAGGTAATGTGCGCATAGTTATAATTGGGTGCTATGAAACTGAACCTAAAAAAACCTGAAAAAAAACCAAATACCTTTCCTTTTTTACTTCTTTCCTACTTTAAATAGAAAAAGGCATCTCATATTTAAGGTGTCTTATAGTTTTCGAGAAATTGTTGTTTATACTCTAAAAATATGCCTTTTTGAATCGCATCTCGGATATTCCTGACTAAATTGAGGATGAAATGGACATTATGTAAGGCTGCCAACCGCATGCCAAGTAATTCTTGATGTTTCAAGAGATGCGTAATATAGGCCCGAGTATAATTTTCACAAGTGAAGCAAGAACAATCAGAATCAATGGGATTAGGATCACGGCGAAACTTGGCAGCTTTAATGGTTATTGGCCCAGAGGTTGTAAAAACTGTTCCGTGACGTCCTATTCGCGTGGGGAAAGCGGAATCAAAAAGATCAATACCAGATTCGATAGATTCGAAAATAATATGTGGTGAGCCAATCCCCATCAAATAGCGAATTTTATCGCGGGGAAGCAAGTTCGCTGTGAATCGGGTTATTTCGTAAATTAAATTATCGGGTTCCCCCACGCTAATTCCCCCCAATCCATATCCCGCAAACTTTTTCTGTGTCATTTCCTCGACACTTTTTTGCCTAAGATCCTTGAAAATTCCGCCTTGGATAATTCCAAATAAGGTTTGATCTGGATTTATATGGTATTTCACGGATTCATCGGCCCATTTAAGTGTTCTATCTAGGGATTGTTGAATCGATTGATAATCCGTCGTATATCGCGGACATTCATCAAGGGCCATGATAATATCTGCCCCCAAATCATTCTGGTATTGAATTGCAATTTCAGGTGTAATTTGATGGATCTGCCCATCATGTGGTGATCGGAAGTAAATACCTGTTTTATCAATGCTTTGAAAGAGATAACTATTCGTAGCTTGAAATCCACCGTTATCCGTGATGAGTGGTCCATCCCAGTTCATGAATTTATGGAGTCCCCCTAGTTCTTTAATAACTTCAGTCCCAGGGAGGAGATGAAGATGAAAAGCATTCACTATAAGAATTTCAGCCCCCATATCTAGCAACTCTTGGGACGATAGGGTTTTTACTGTCCCCTTGGTTGCAACTGGTACAAACATGGGCGTATTTACCGTGCCATGGGGCGTAATTAACTCTCCAAGTCGAGCTTGCGTTTGTTCATCTTCTCTTTTTATCGTAAATTTAAACACTATGACAACCCAACTAAATACTACGAAACTATCCGCTATTATATGAAATATCTATTGTATCGTTCGAACTATATCTCCCAAATATATAAAAATCTATAAAAAGTTCTAAAAATCTATCACGCAAAATGCGCAAATTGGATAAATGCGCAAACCGATTCCAAGAGTTTAAATAGGAGGGGGTCATTTACTTACCTAGCCACACCAAGTTCTCTTGGTGAGGGATTATTACTCAAAGAACCTGAGTTTCAGGAAGTATTTCCCCACCGGTCCCAGCGGTTGTTCGCACAAGTCGGGGACATCATA
>JABXJU010000440.1 GCA_013375405.1 Candidatus Helarchaeota archaeon | reverse complement strand
ATCTCCTAAAAACATCTGCATAGTATAGGGGAATTTTGGCTTTGAGCTCCGACCAATTCCACGATTATCTAATAGAATTACTTTATAGAATTTTGAAAAAAATTCACGTTGACGATACCACATATCACTATTCCCCCCCCATCCCATAATCAAACACAGGGGTTCGCCTTCTCCTATTACTTTATAATAAATTTTAATGTCATTAACTTCAATTTTTGGCATGAGAATCATCCCGAAACAATTTGTAATTAAAGCGAATGATTTATGGATATTTTTAATTAAAATATAGAATTAAGACCTTCAATGAGAACTCGTAGTTTGAGTGATATTTTCCCCAATTAATTTTTTTGCTTTCATCTTAATAAATTCTATATATTCTTCATCAGACATATCTTTTGTTTGCTCGTGAATCTTCAAACGGGCATAATGTACCTCTTGAAGTGCAGGATCATTTGTAAAATCTCTTTTTACTTTTTCCCAGATTTCATCTTTTTCTTCCATAATATTCTCTCTCTTTAATCTTATAGAATTTAAATTAAAGAAGTTATATTAATTCTGCGGGTGTGGCTATTTTTAAATCAGGATATCCGAGGGATAAATTGGTTATATTTACTATTCTTCGTGTTTTCACTTTGACAATATGTCTAAAATTCCAGCTAAGTAAGTAATCAATTTCATTTAATGTAGAGATTGCGATATGTAGGGCATCTTCTGAGTATTCCGAAGGTATTGCACCCTGCTTTACATAGTGTTTTGCCAATTTTCTACTTTCCTCATCAATTTGAAGAATTTTAAAGCCAATGACAACATCTTTGAATTTATCCTTAAGGTCTATATCTTTTAAATTGTCAATTTCGGCAAAAACAACTTCGGAGACATATACATCAAATATATCAATTTTCTCAAAAAATATTCTAGTTAATTCTTGTCTTTCAGGATTCCTGTTATCAAATAATGCAGAAATTACTGAGGTATCTAAATATATCTTTATTTTACTTCCCATTTATCAATCTCGCCAATATTCAATTACTTCTTTTAATTATATATATGTAAGACTAGACTTAATTATTATTAATATGTTGATTGAAAATAGTAGGTTTAAATATTTAAATAATCGATAGGATGCTAAGGATAATGTCAGAGGATTCTTACGTAAAATTAAGAGAGTTTTTAGATAG
>JABXJU010000439.1 GCA_013375405.1 Candidatus Helarchaeota archaeon | reverse complement strand
TGACAAAATTACCTACCCCGTGTAAAATTATACTGGAGGCGGAATGAAAGGGAAGAAATACTATTCAGCTGGTGAAGTTATTAAGGTCTTGGGAATTTGCCGGAAGACATTGTATAATTGGGAAGTTACTGGGAAGATTCCCAGACCAAAAAGAGAATCATTTTCAAAGTATCGTTATTATAGTGCGGAAGATATTGAGAAGATAAGAAAGCTAATGGGAAAAAGATGAGAATTCGTAAGCGACTTGGGGAAAAAGGGATTACATATTATCTCGACTATAGAATTAATGGGTTCCGCAAGGTAGAGTCTTTGGGCAAAATAACAAAGAGACAGGCGGAGCTTATTATGGCTCAAAGACAAAAAGAGATTGCCGAGGGGAAATTTCCGATAATCAAAGATTATAAGAAGGTCCTGTTTTTTGATATTTGTCACGAATTTCTGGAATGGTCGCGGGCCCATAAACGGTCGTATCTCAGAGATGAAGGTATAATAAAAAATCTCAAATCTTATTTTGGTAATATTCCACTTTACCAGATAACTCGGAGGAAGGCGGAGGAGTACCAGGCGTGGAGAATTGATCAAGAAAAGAAAGACGGAAATCCGATATCTCCTGCCACAGTAAACAGAGAGCTATCCGGGCTGCGACGATTAATCAATAAGTCGCTGGAATGGGGGAAAGTGAGTGCAAATCCAGTCTCAAGGATAAAGATGTTTCCTGAGGAAAGAAAACTTCAATTTCTTAGTAATAAAGAATTAGAGAAGCTTATCGCATGTGCTCCAGAACCTTTAAAGCCAATTATACTAATTGCTGTCTTTACAGGAATGAGGCGTGGTGAAATTCTAAACTTGAGATGGGCTGATATTCGTTGGGATTTGGGGTTGATTTGTGTGGCACATACAAAGACCAATAAGATAAGGGAAATACCGATGGCTAAAGTCGTTAAAGATATCCTTTGGGAATTAAAAAAGAAATCGACAAGTGAATATGTTTTTGCAGACAAAAATGGAAACCGGTTGAAGACAGTAAGGTCTTGGTTTGATAAGGCAGTAGATAAGGCAGGATTGACAGACTGCACATTCCATATACTGAGGCATACCTTCGCCAGTAATTTAGTAAAAGCAAACATAAATCTAAAAGTAATTCAGGAGTTGCTCGGGCACAGAGATTTAACCGTTACTCTC
>JABXJU010000189.1 GCA_013375405.1 Candidatus Helarchaeota archaeon | reverse complement strand
ATTTACCTGTAATTTCATTTGGATTTTCCGAGGTTTCTAATTATATACAAATATTATTAATCAATCTCTAAATAAATCATTTTATTAGTTTTTCGCAGAGCATCATAAATTTACTAGTAATCTTTTCCCAATCATACTTTATTTTAACTATTTCATACCCAATTTTCCCTAATTGTTCCCGAAGAGATTTATCAGCGAGAAGTTGATTTATTTTCTTCGCAAAAGAGGTAGGATCTCGAACGAGATATTCAGTTAAATCACTTGATTTTACTATATCTCTTACTCCCAACAAATCTGTAGAAATTATTGGCTTCCCACAAGCTAAATACTCTAGAATTTTGAACGGTTGGGAATAATCAGTATACTTACTCTTTTTAAAAGTAAGAATACATATATCTGTTGCTGCTATATATTCAGGTACTCTCTCATGAGGAACAGACTCAATAAAAGTAAAATTATCTTTATACTTTGTTTTACTCACCAGATTTTCATAATAATCACGATTACGTGGACCAACAAATAGAAATAATACATCCGGATTTTCATCTACAATTAAAGGCATTGCATCCATTACTAGATTGAGTGAATAAAATGCCCCTACATGTAATATAATTGGGCGATCATCATATTTTTGTCGTATTTCATTTCCTTTTACTTTTGGATTGAATAATTGAAAATTTATTCCATTTGGAATGTATTTAATTCGATTAGAAGAAACCCCTAATTCTGTTATATAACTCTTTACAAATCTATTAATAACCGTTATTAAATCTGCTTTAAAAAGAGCTAGTCGATCTATTCGCCTAAAAATTCTCCAAAAAGGAGTATAATATTCAAAATCTGAAACATCTAGAAGAAAAGGTATTTTATACTTCTTACATAAGGAAGCTGGAACTCCCCCTGTAAAACGAGGCATAAATCCCAATACTAAATCAAAATTCTCGATTTTAATTAATTGATGTAATTTTCTTATCATTCTAAAGGGATTATGCATAATATCCAATGGTTTTAATAATCTGACTAATTGTGAGCTTAACTTTTCGTGATATATGTAGGGGAAAAGCCTGTATATTTCAATTTGGTCGATAATTTCTTTTCCCTGAAATTTACCTTTTCTCGGGTAGGTCAGTAATAAAAAACTTACTCTTACGCCTTTCTTTCTCAGGTAGCGCGCTAATATTGGAATCCTAGAGGAATCCCCAAAATATCCTGGATAATTAAATCCACCAACACACAAAATATGCATAATATACCTTCCGAAATTTTGCGTTTAATTTTGCCTCAAGTTAAATTAATTTTATAATTCAAATAACAATTAGTACAAACATATTTATTCTTAATTATTTATTAAAAAACGCACGGTTATTCTGACGTTGAATCGAATATTTATCCTTTCTATTATTCATTCTGAACTTTGCTGAAAAAAATTTAAATGGATTGCACCAAAAGTACTTTATCTTGAAGTTACTTTTATAATTAAATAAGTTTAAAGAACAGCTGAATTATTTGAGGTTAAATATTTGAAAAAGAAACTCATAATCACGTGCCTCTGCCTTTCGTTTTTATTGGGATTTTTAATTCAACCTACTTCTGCCACTAATGATCCTTTTGAAGTTGTTTCGGTAGATAGAACAATCCATATCACCTACCATAAACTTTTCAGAGTGACAGATGAATACACATTTATTAATACAGGCGGTGACCCCCTTTCATCCCTTATTATTGCAGTTCCCTATCAATTTACCTCAAATATCGCCTCATTTGATTTATTCGGAAATGAGTCTGAAAAATTATCTTTTGAAAAGCTCCCTTATGATGGCAGTAATTTAATTAAGTGGCGAGTTTATCTAGATAATCCACTCTTTGGTGGAGATACTGCTTGGATTCAAAATAATATCACCTTTATCGGTTTAACTACGGACACCAGCCAGACTTTCGGTACTGGTAAACAAGGGCATATCAACTTTGCTTTCGTTAAATTTCCTTCATCCCCATATGATATACGAAACTGTTCTGTCACGATCACGTGCGATCCGAAAGTTTCCATCTATGATCCCGTTGGAAACACTTATTCATCTACCTTGGTACTGGGCTCTAATATCACCATCCCTAAATATAATATTACCCCATATAGTTCCCGCTATAATCTAACGGATCACCATCTCGCATATGATTTTTATCTCTCCGCTATTAAGTTTCCTTATATAAAAAGGGAACTACAGATTGATCTTTGGGGGTACATTTATGTAACTGAGGAACATTTTATTGAAAATTTTGGCCCAGTTGGACGATTCCGCATTGACGTTTATTCATTTGATATTCCAAGTGAAGCTGAAAATCTCAATGTATACGATAAATATGGCGCATTAAGATATTCGCGTTCAGGAGAAGATCTTGAGACTGTTTCTGTTAATTTTGATGCTACCAGATATACCTTACAATATGGTGAAAGTACAATATATTGGGTGACTTATAGGATTCCTTTACTTAATCATGGTCAAAGGGCGGGGGATAAAATTAAATTAGAATTAGATATATTATTTGGAGAATTTGATTGTTTAGTAGAAAATTATGAGATCACCTTAATTTTGCCTAAGGATGCATCTGTTAATTATATTTCTCCGTCAGTTGATTCAATTAATACAGTAGATAACAATCTTATCTTAATATACAACGAATTCAATATAACTCCCTCAAATTCTAAGGTAATTGAACTCGAAATCGATATCTCAAAATCATACTTCCATTTTTTGGCTCGTCCTCTATTCTTTATTTTAGTTTTAGGGGTAATTTGTACTTGTTACGTGATGTTTAAACGGGTTCTTCCTTTTAAAGAACGTCTATTTGAACGAGCAACTGTTGTTCCTACACCAATTCTACTTGAGTTCTGCTCATTATTCGAAGAAAAAATTTCTTTAATTACTGAAATCGAAAAATTGGATGATAATTTAAAAAAGCGTAAGATAAAAAAGCGGATTTATCGCAACCAACGCAAAACCGCCGAAAGAAAAATACTGGAGTTAAATAAAGATATCGATGAACTTAAAGTTACCCTGAGAAATGCAGGAGGCCGGTTCGCTCAAGTTATAAATGAATTAGAAATCAATGAAGCCGAACGCCAAAGCGCAAAAGATGGTTTATATAACTTAGAGCAGCGTTATCTCCGGAAAAAAATCAGTGTAGTCGCATACCAAAAATTAACTAAAGATTTATATAACCGACACAAGAAGGCTAAAACAAAAATTGATAAATTACTCTTTGAACTTCGTGAAATACTATCTTAATTCTTTTAATCTTTTATTTTTCTGTTCATTTTTATAGATTGTTTTGAAAAAATTTTTATGTTGAATTAAAATACTTAAATTAAAATTATTCCCATCTTATTTCTAGAGTTCTAGATATAATCCGCAATATCTTCGTAAAACTAACGATATAAAATAAAAGATTTGATGAAAAGATTAGAATAGACGTGGAAAGAAAATGCCAAGGATCATTATTGATTTTGAAAAATGTTCTGGATGTGGGACATGCGTTGATGCATGCCCTGTGTCAGTATATGAACTAGATGAAGAGACAAAAAAAACTAAAATTGTCAATCCGAGTGAATGTCTGGATTGCAAAGCTTGCGAAATTCAATGTGAGGCAGAAGCAATTCAAATTATATCAGATGAATAAAATCGAAAATCTTTTAATTGAAAATCCTTTAAAATTTCATACCAAAAAATTTTATAAATAGCCCGGTAGTGTAGCGGCCAAGCATGTGGGGCTTTGGAGATTCTATCGAAGATACCCCGCGACCTCGGTAACTATTATTCAAGAATAGTAGTTGAGGAATTCGAACCCGAGCCGGGCTACCACTTTTATTAAATTTTTTAAGAGTAGACAGTTATCTATTTTCTATATTTTTCCGTAAAAATTTAAATTTCCATTTATTTGAAAGTTCAATTTTCTTTATTCTTTGCGTAAATCATCCAGAAGCGTCATAGATATTATTTTTATGAAATTTCTTCAATTAAAGTGAATATAATTTTTGAAATTTCCACTTCTCCTCCAACTTCCAGAATTCATCCCTTAAATAGGAATTTAAAAATGAAATAGTTCATTTACCATTGATCTTCAATATCAGAAATTTTTACACCATACCTTCTAAGATATTCAATAAATTCTAAGGATAGCTTGTTATTTTTTTCACTCTTTAATTCTGTATCAATTTCAATCCAATTATAATTGCGCTTTATTTTATCTGGTATTTCAAGAGAAATTAAATCAAATTCTTTTTCCTGTACTTTTTGTAGATTTTCATTAAAATTATCTGAAATGTAAATTAAATTTCCCATATCTGTTTTAATTTTAATAAAATAATCATTTTCTTCCTCAATTTTTATTGATTTATTGCCTATATATTCATAAAAGAAATTTCTAAATTCATTTATTACTTTTAATAGTAATTCATGTTTTGTTTCTTTTTTTGGCCCTTTTTCTAACCAATCTCTGGCTATTATTTTAGGAGGATCACCAATTGCTAAAGCATAATCTGGTATATCCTTTCTAATTACTGATCCTCCCCCTATTGTAGCTCCTTTTCCTATTGTAACTCCTGGCATTACAAAAACATGCCATGGTAACCAAGCTTCATCCTTAATTACAACCTTTCCATATTTTACTGGAAATCCTTTAAATGCATTTTGCCAGACTCCATGAGTGAAAATTAAGCAATAACCCCCAATACCAACTTTATTACCAATTATAACCTCACGCGCACAATTAACATATGAATGATGTAAAAGAACACAGGAATTTCCAATCTCAAAATAACTATATTCGCTTTGAAGCCCTGCAACAAGAACCCCTCTATCAATAATTGTTCTATGTCCAACTTTAACTCCACGAAACGCTTTTAATACACTATTTTCTTTAACTTGGACATACTTTCCTATTTGAATTTCCCCATTTGATAACAAAATGCAATCATTCATCCGTGTATTCTTACCCACAATAAATGTTTCGGCTTCTATTCTAATATTTTTTAAAACCACATCTTCTCCTATTATGACCTTTTTTGCTTTTATATCTGAATTCTCAATTTGTGCAGATTTTGCAATTTTTCTTTCTTCAAAACTGGTCAAATTAAAATTCTCCTGTTTTTAACAAGATATCTCCTATTTATGAATTTTAATTAAAAATTTTAACTCCATGCTGCCTTTGCCGTTTATTTTATTTCAAGATTGTACGGCTTCCCCTCTCCTATAATTGTAGTGGGTAGTTTAGATTCCCACCTTTTTAAAAAGTCAATTTCATTGTCCTCACGTAAGTCATCTGGAAGCATTTGTGGAATTGTTTCAATAATGGGGTACCACCGCTTACATTTTTCACAAAAAATTACGCCTTCTTCAATCTCTGAAAATTGAAAGAACCAATTAAGTAAATAAATATCTGAGATAATATCATTTAAAATTTGATTTTGGGTAGCCATTGTAATCCCAGTTATCTTTTTATCTTTTATATTAGTCTTTGTTGTTAAAATGTGTTTAACAATATCTGTTTTAATTAAATTCAAACATGATGAATAAGTTTCATCCGTGAAATCTTCAATAACTGTAAAATTTTCTAATTTTGGTTCAACTTCTTCAAAATATGTTATTATATTTGATTTTTTTCGTACCATTTCATCCCTTATTAAAACAGTTTCATTTTTATCTATAACAACTCCATCATCTATTCTATCTTTTCCTCTTCTGATTTTTGTTGCTTTCTTTAGATAATTTAAGTCACTGTTATGAAATGCTTCCAAAATTTTTGAAAATTTACTTTCAGGTGTTTCCCATTTTAGGATGTACAATTTTAAAGGGTAATATTTACAGATTGGACAGGCTAAAATGTCTAGTAATAATGGTTTCATTAGAACTGCTCCCATTTATTTAATAGAAGTATTGATATTACTATAATTATTAATTGAATTATTATTCTTTGATTACATAATTTTTATATGATACTTAAATTTAAATGAACCAACAATTTAAATAAGTATTATTTTTTCAATTTTGAATTAGATATTCAATAGGTGTACGATATATGGACGATATTTGGGTTTATCCTTTCATAATAATTCTTTTAACATTCTCGATACTTGCTATGCGAATAATCTTACCCAGGCTTATTAAAAAATTGAAAGAAAGAGGTAAAATTGGCGTTGATGTGCATAAATTGGATAAGCCTGAGGTCGCAGAAATGGGTGGGATAAGTGTTTTAATTGTTGCATGCCTTGCTGCCATAATTCCATTGATTTTTTTCGATGACCTTATAATTCGGGTTCAAATGGTAGTTTTTATATCTGTTTTAGCATTGGTTGGCCTTATAGGTCTTATTGATGATTTATATCGGCTCGGATCAATAACTAAACCTCTTCTTATTGCTGGAGCAAGTTTTCCCTTATTGATTGCTAATTTTATATATCTTAATCAAGTTTTTTATCCCGATCCTATTTTTCCCCTAATCGGGAGTGGATTTAGAATAACTGTTATCTATTGGTTAATTGTTCCGATAGGTGTAACTGTCGCAGCGAACGCTGTAAATATGATGGATGTTGTTAATGGTTCTATGTCTGGTCCCTGTATTATCATATTTGGAACTCTATTATTTTGCTCACTTATAAAACAACCAATGAGCGTGATAGGTGCGTTATTATCTGCAATAATGTTAGGGATTATGATTATATTCTATAAATATAACCGCTTTCCTGCAAAAGTCTTTGCTGGCGATACAGGTACATTGACAATTGGTGCTGCTTTAGCTTTGATCGGTTTTATGGGTGGTTTAGAACTTATTACAGTGGTGGTCGCTTTTCCTCTTGTCATTAATGCATTTCAAATTTTAACCAGTGTTAGAGGATTAGTTGAAGGGCGAAAACTTCAAGAACGCCCCTCTATCGTCAAGTCAGATGGGACTATCACAGCAAGCACAGATATAAAAGCTCCGCTAACTCTAATGCGAATTGTAATGGCAAAAAGCCCACTAAAGGAGCCAGAAATTACACGACATTTCATAGTATTGACTTTATATTGTGCCATTCTAGCGATTATTACGACAATCTTAACCTATTATATATACATTCCTTTATGAGGTGGAAAAATTGGGCATTATTGATGATATAATAAATAAAATAAAGGTATTAGTTTCAGATTTGAAGAAAAATTTTGAACTATTAGTGATTATAAGCGTTATGTGGCTTTTAGCATTAATCGGGATTTTATTTCTGAAGGTTTATGTTGGACCTTTAAAACCCCTTCCCTCATTTGAGGCCTTTTTAATCAGTTTAGGTTTTTCCCAGACCTTTGTTGATTTACTTAACGGCATGGTACAAGTCTTTATAGCAGCTATATATGGGCTGCTCTGGTTATACTTAGGGCATCGAATAGTGCGGCTGTACTTCTGGCGGACCATAAAGAAAAATACACCTCCAGCAGAAAATAAGAATAAGACAGAATAATGAAGCGCTACATCGCAACTGTGATTTTACCATGGATTTAAAAGAATATGGACTAGAAATCCTTTTATCAACTCTTGGAATACCTGACTTCTATCGCCCTTATATTCAAGGCCAAGATGCGAATCTTGAATTAATTGCTAAATATTTAAAAGGAGATCTATTAGGAGAAACTGATCGAAATCCTCTTACACCAAATGTTAATATCCTAATTGATGAGATTGAAAATGCTTTATTTGAGAATTTACCTTCCAACTTACCCTACGTACAAAAATGGTATTGGCCTAATTGGAAGGAATACGCCCTGTGTATGAGCCATGATGTGGATAAATTATCCGAGTCAAGGAAGCATATTTGGAAAATTCGTAACAGATTTTCAAAGATGACAGTGTTAAAAGCACTTCTTGGAATTTCAAATCCTTATAATAACATGAAATCATTCATAAAATTAGAGAAACAATATGGAGTGCAATCTTCTTTTTATTTTTTAGTTAATGAATATAACTTTGAAAAAATTTCGCAAGAACTTCAATTATTAAAAGAAAATAATATAGAGCTTGGATTACATGGTATGTTTGGCACTCATACTAACTATACTAAATTAAATGAAGAAAAAGAAAAGATTGAACAAATTCTTGGGCAAACTGTTTATGGAACACGCCAACATTTTATGAAATTTGAATTTCCAACTACTTGGAATATCCATAACCAGACAAAACTTCTTTATGATACCACGGTTGGATTTAATGATAAAATTGGATTTAAACTTGGCTTCGCTTTTCCATTTTTTTCTCCTGATCCTGAATTAAATCCCTTACCACTCATTGAACTACCTCTGATTATAATGGATGCTGCTATTTGGACTTGGCTAACGCTGACTGAAGAATCTGCACTACAGACAATTCAAGAAATTCGAGATATAGTTAAGCGTTTTCACGGGCTTTTAACTATCTTATGGCATCAATGCACTTTGAAAATGCGAGGCGGAAGAATTTATGAGGATATTTTGAAAGCCTTAGTGAAGGATTCAGTATACGTTGCAAGTGGGGTGGAAATCGCCAAATGGTGGCACGCAAGAAATGACTTACAAATCTTAATTACTCAAAATGGAAATGAAAATACCATTCAATT
>JABXJU010000438.1 GCA_013375405.1 Candidatus Helarchaeota archaeon | reverse complement strand
GTGAGACATGACGAATCGAAAGAGTTGTGGTATAATTTTTTCGATTGGATGGAACTAAATGCACCGGAATTAGAATTATCTGCAATTAATTATGTTGAATCTGGAATTGATCTTTTCGATGAAGATTATGATCTTCATTATATCAGAAGATACTCGTTCCTCGATCTGGACACAGATGCATTGGATGAATATGCGCCGATGAGTTATCGGGGTTGGTATAGGGGGGAAAGACCATACGGAAGCTCCATGGAAAAACCATTGATAAGATATTTGGATGGTGGTCATTATTGGATATATACTCAGATGAATTTATTGGCAGCGGCTTTAGATAATAAATTTGGAAATCATACGAAAATGGGTATCTATCTTGGCATCACGAATTGTACCTGTTATAAAAACGGTTCAGTGCAATATCAAAATGGGCAACCTGCGGGTGATGGGTACGATAATTTAGTTAGAGATGCGCTTATTGCAAAGCATTTCGGTGTTAAGAGAATCACTATTTTTCTTTTGACTACCGTGATGGAAAATGGATATTACATGGGAGGTGTATTTGATAGCTATGGAGATGATTTTTTGGACCGATTTAACGAATCGGTAAATGGTGTTGATTCGGATAAACCTTTTCAGATTTGGTATAAACCCAAATTTAATGTGATGTTAACTTTTGGTCACATGGATCAATTCTTTTATGATACTTATTCGAATTTAGATTCATTCGTTGGGATACTTTACGTATCGCTTTTATTTGTAGGAAACGGTTTAGTTGCCTATTATGGGGGGAAAAAAATTAAATCTAAAGTATTGGATAGTTTTGATCGCAACAAACAAGAATTAACTAAGAATGGGGACTAAAGATATGATGCAAAAGGAGGAGGAGAAAACTATTAAAACGAAAGGGGTCAGAATTTATTTAAGATTAGCCCAGATCAGAAAATTTAATCAAATTATTTTGGGAACTTCTTTATGTTTATTCATATCGTTAGTGATAATTACAGCGATATCCTTTCACACACTTATATTTTGGCCAGATATTCTATTATCGATATTGTTTTGGGTATTTTTAGGGAGTTTGTTCGCCTATTCATTGACTGGTAGTCCGATAGATCTAGTTAAACCGGGAATAACTTTCTTTGGAAATATGTTCTTTGCTATTATGATTTATTTCATGGCACTTGTGCCATATGGTAGTTTTCTAC
>JABXJU010000023.1 GCA_013375405.1 Candidatus Helarchaeota archaeon | reverse complement strand
AAATTACCTCGGTTTGGGTCCAAGTGCCCGTGCTAGCATTCCAGCATTTATAGAAGATATCTGCATCCGTTCCCGCGCCACTATAATTCGTACGATCCCACCATATTACATGTACATGCCCTTTCCCATCAACCGCAATTTTGGGATGCCTAGAATGAGCCGTGCTCTCCGTAGAAACTACCTCGGTCGTAGTCCAGGTGCCAAGGGTGGCATTCCTGCACTTATAAAAAATATCATAGTCGGTTCCCGCCCCGCTGTAATTCGTCTTCTCGTACCAAGCTACATGGACATTCCCTTCCCCATCCACAGCAATTGTTGGATGATTTGTAGAATCCTTACCTTCCGTGGAAACCTCCTCGATCGCCATCCAAGCGCCTGTGGTAGCATTCCAGCGTCTATATATAATATTACATTCCTGTTGTGGGGTAAATAAATTCGTCCCTTCATTCCACACAACATGTATATGCCCTGTTCGCTCCACCGCTATTTCCGGAGATCGAGAACTACAACTAGAACAACCTAATGGATCCGTGGAAATCACTTCTGTCAGGATCCAAGCGCTAGATTGAACCCCAGAATAATTTAATCTTTCATTTACACCTAATGGCCCTTTCACAACTGAGTTATTATTTACAAGAAAATAAATTCCCACAATAGAATGAAAAAAAAGGATTAGGACACTCAAGCCGATGAATTTCCAATCCTTTCTTTTCATGTTTTTTAACCCCAAACATTTTTGAATGCTAAACCATGGTTTTAAATCCTTTTTCTTTTATTTTGGAAGAGTTTGAATTTTAAACGGTTACTTTTTCAGTGAATAATATGATCCCCATCCGTTCTATTAAGCTTTATGTGTGATTCTATTGAATCACAGATCATTCCAGATTTACTTAAGGAGTTATTTGAATAAACGTTCTGATCTGTTCGGATTCATTATGAATTCAGTCGAAACTTAATTTTTGTGATTGGTAGAATCACATTTTTTTTGCCATGTTTATGCTAAAATTCAAAATTGGGGGATAAAAAAGTAGACGCGAATTAAAAAATGATGGGGAAGAAAAAGTTGTGAAGTCGATGTAGATGGGACTAATTGCAGGGATCGTCTCAAGAGATCGCAGTGATATTTCGGATTTTTTATATAGAATGGCAGTGAAGTTACGTCATAGAGGAAATTCTTCGTTTTGTGTCTGTAAAAAAGGAGGGAATGGATGGGAACCAGTAATTTGTGAAAATTCTGAAGAAATTTTAACATTGCAAATGCCATTTGGAATTGTTGGAAGACATTTCATAATAGACAAGAATAATGAGACAATTCCCTACACGGATTGTTTAAACAAGAGGGTTTTATTGTTAGATGGAAGATTCTTCAATATTTCAGAGTTAGCTCATGAATTACAGAGTAATCACAAAGGAAATTTCGTGAATTCGAGTATAATGCTTCATATAATAGAAGAATTAGGGAAAAAGTTCTTTAATTTTTCTGAAATTTTTGGAAAAATATTCGATTTAATCGAGGGAATGTTTGCAGGCACTCTTATTTTGAAAGAAAATGTTTTTATTTTTCGGGATTTAATAGGAATTAAACCATTATACCTTTATTCAGGGCCAAAATATATCGCGTTTGCCTCTGAGAAGAAGGCGCTTTGGGCAGCCGGATTGACCCAGCGAATTGAGCCACTTCGTCCAGGGCGAGTGATGCGTGTAGCAGAAAAAGGATTTACCTCACACTTTCAAGCTGAATTCACCCAGAAAGGAATGGCAACAAAGCAACTAGAATATTATAGTAAAATGCTGTTACAAAGGCTAAAGCAGACCCTCGTGAAGTTAAAACCAGGAAATCCGTTTTATTTATTGTTATCGGGGGGAATAGATAGTACCTTGTTGGCTATATTGTTAAAGAAATTGGATCTAAGGTTTAATTCCCTTGTAATTGGAACTGAGAAATCGAAAGATATTCAAGCAGCAGAAAAAGCTGCGAATTTCTTAGGGCAGCCATTGGAGATTCTAAAGTTTGATGTTCCCACATTGGAAGAAACCCTTCCATTGTTAATTTACCATGTTGAGAGCCGAGATGAGAAGAAGCTGAATATTGCCTTTCCATTATTTCATGCTTCTAACTACCTTCATAAGAAGAACTGTAGCGTAATTTTCACCGGTCAGGGAGCAGATGAACTATTTGGTGGATACGAGAGACATGAGATCCAATTTCAAGAGGATCCGGATAAATTGCAAGATTTGCTCTGGGACGATGTTAGAAATTTATACTTAGGAAATCTTCAGAGGGACGATGGAGCATCTATGGCAAATACAGTAGAACTTCGCCTTCCATATTTGACGCGAAAATTAATCGAGCTTGCGATGCAGATTCCACCCTCATTAAAAATCCAGACACCTATTAGAAAATACATATTGAGGCATATTGGGAAGCAGATAGGATTATCGGAAGCAATTGTCCAACAACCGAAACGAGCGATACAATTCAGTTCGGGATCGTATGATACCTTAAAAAAATTAGCAAAGCAATTTGGATTTTCGAAGGATTTTGTGCTTAAAAGCGGATTTTTCAGTCCAACGCAACTCTTTATTGATTCCTTCGCATATCGCCTCGGTTTTCCAAACATAGACCCAAAAGTTATAAAATTTGTGGAACAGACCAAGATAGATTGGCCGGATTCAATTCTGAAGCATGAGAATTTAGTAAATACAATAATTTAAAATTTGATAATTTTAAAGATTTATAGAAACAATACAGCACCAGGTGGAAGTTTTGGTCCTGATCTTTGATATGGATGGAGTATTGGTGAGATCAACTTTCTTTTCGGAAAGGATGTTGGAGATGTTATGTCAGCGGTTTCAGGACCATAATATTTCGATTGAGAGAACGGATATTTTTCAAGATATATTAAAACTGTTTGTACGGAAATTGGGGGAAGAGGATAAGGTTGGTGCGTATGATTGGGATTTGCTAGCACGAGAATATTTAGAGGAGTATAATATTACATGGACATGCGAAATTGAAGATTTTTTTAATTCAGGTGAGATTGCGGAATATACTTGTTTATATAAGGATACGGAAGTGCTAGAATGGCTCTTACAGAAAGGTTACACTATGGTAATCCTGACCAATGGATTGGATAAATATCAGAATATTGTTATCGAGAAATTAGGACTTCAAAAATTTTTTAAGAAAACCATAATGCCAATCCCGAAGGTGCTCAATTTCGTGAAGCCTGATCTCGAAATTTTCAGGTTGGCAACTGAAGGGTTTCAAGGACCGCATACCATGATTGGAGATAGTCTCTTTTTCGATATTTATGGTGCAAAAAAGGCAGGGTATAACAGCATTTGGATCGTACGTCGGCTGCCAAAGAAATATAAAGAGTTATCCATCCGAGCCCGAACGGAAGAAATAAATCAAAATGATAAATTTTTATTGAGACATATATTACGTAGTGCCCCATTTTTGAAAGTTTCCTCACAACCAATCGACCCGAATGATTTCAAACCGGATTATATAATTAAAAGTCTGCAAGAATTAAAAGAACTGTTCTAAAAGATTTCTGAACCTAATATATTTAATAATTTGAATTTAGATATGTTATAAAAGAAATAGATTCAAGAATTAATATGAGAAACACTTGAGGAAATGAGAACCAATTAAAGTGGGATGTATAAATGAAGACAGAAATCGAAATAATTGGGGAAATGTTATTTGCTACATATTACTCTAAAGAAAAAGAAGAACGGGACAAGCTCACCGAAGATTGGAATCGAACATTTCTAATAACTATAAAAGAACAAGGAACACTAATAGTATCAATTATAGATGGAGAAATAAGTATCAAAGTAATCGAAGAGGGCGAAGAAAAACCAGAAGTTGATTTTGAAATGGAAGCTGATGTTGAAACCTTAACTAAATTTACCGTTTATTCCAGTTATGGAATTAAAGATTGGTTTAAACGATTTGGAAATATATTAAGAAGAAAAGTAAAATTTAAACCTTTCCGGAAAATACGAGATGTAATCCGGATGGCAAGAATAATGGGAGTTTAATTGATGAACTCGCGGTTATTCTTCACGTAAATATTGGTCCTTACATTCTGGACATTCTGGCTCGCTTAATGCGTCTTCACGAGGGCCAGACCAGCTACAAGATGGACATTCTAGTAAGTCACCTTTTTTCATTATCCGATACATGGGATTATGTCCTGTGGCGCAATCTGGGCATACCGGAACAGGTTTTAAATCCTCTTTTGAGCCCTTCCAGTCGCACCGTGTGCAAGTATATGTGGTCATAAAATCACAAGTAATCTTCTTAGTAAAACAGAATATAAAATTATGTCATTAATTTTTTTTCATAGTAATACACAAGAAGAACCTCGACTATTTCAATTTGCTCATTTTATAAGGATGTTTAAATAATATTATTCTTGAGAGTCAAACAATATGCTTGCATTTTGATACCGCTTGAACCCAATAGATAGGGGGCAGCAAGCTGCTTTTTTTGACTCTCAGCCCCCTATCGCTAATATTAAGGGGCAATTAAATAATTTCCTTAAGTCTTAGTAAAGAATTTGAGGTATTAAATGAGTCTAGAGAAGCCTAATATTAATTTTAAATTGAAAGCGCTTCTTGCATCAAAAACCAAAGAAGATTTGCTCAAAATTATCAAAAATTATAATGAATATTGTAAAGCCAATGATTTACAGGAGAATATGCTCAAAGGTTATAGTAAAAAACCCTACAATACTAAGGAGGGGTTAATTGATTTCCTCAATGAACGGCTTTCGGATGAGGAAAAGGAGGGGATTATAAATAAAATTGAAAAATCATATCTTGAAGATTTGTTTAAACTGGCAGAGGGTTACGTTAAGGACAAAAATGATCGAGAGAAATTAGAAACAATAGATTTCTTAAAAAATGGGCTCAAACTAAAATTTAAGGGCTGGCAATGGGAAAATGAAATTGAAATTGAATTGGCGGCTGATGGAACATTAACAAACTACACTTGTACCTGTCGAACTGGAAAAATGGATGGATTCTGCCCACATCTTTTTACCGGAATACTAATTCTGGTTAAAGAGAGAAAATATAATCCAGATAAATTTGTCTTCAAATTCCCCGAATCTTCTCTAAAGCTAATACAGCAATTAAAAGTGGATATAAAGAAATTCGAGAGTATAGATAGTCAAAGTGCAGATATTGTTTTAGGAGACGATTATTTTATCTCAGTAAATGGGGATCTTGTTACCATGAAGTGGGGAGGCGATCGCGCAGGAAAGACGACAAAAGACATCACCAAAGAAAAAAAACCTATAGCGGTGGAATTATGGGTCGCCAAAAAAGTCGTCGATAAAATTCTTGCCCCACTAAGAGCCCATCCGCAGCCAAGGGAAGTCTTTAAGGATGATTTTGGAGTAATTCCGATAATCCTAGAAAATGAAAATTTAGTAGAGAAACTTTTAAAGAAATTTATCGCGAAAAATGAAGAAGCTGATACGAATTTACCAAGTACTCAGGAAGAATTAGAACAATTTTTAACAGCCAATATATAATTCCCTACATGTTAGAGATGATTGTCTAACCAATCACCCAGATCTTTCAGAACAATTTTTCGATCTTTTGCCGACTCATTGTAAACTTCGTGATATAGTTCGTCATACTTCTTTATCGTTTTGTCGGGCATAATCAATTTTTTCACGAATTTTTCACCTTCTAGCATAACAATATCTTCTGATCCAAATTGCACCAATGTAGGAATTTTGATTTGACCAATCAATTTGTTTGCTTTACTACACGCATTCGCAAATTCTACTCCAATTTTAACGGTGGGTTTTTTAGACACCATTGGATCTTTTCTGTACGCTTCAACAACTTCTGGGTCATGAGAAAGTTTTTCGGCTTCGTCTACTGTTACTCTCTTTTTCGAAGCCAAGAGTGCTAGAAATTTAGCGAGAGCTTTCTTAAATCCATGGATAGTTCCAATTTTTATTCCTACACCTGATAAAATCAGACCTTTTATAGCTTCTAGTTCTGGATGGGTCGCTACAAACTGTTCGGCAATGGTAGATCCCATCGAATGACCTAAGATAAAGTGTGGTAGATTTGGTTCCTTTTCCCTAATTAAATCGAAGAAAATTTTTTGATCTTCTATAAATTTAGCAAATTTTTTAACATATAGCTCTAGGCCCTCGGATTTTCCGTGACCTCGATGATCTGCAGCGTAGATCACATATCCACGTGGAATTAATTCATTTACCACATTTATAAGTCGCCCACTATAACTAGCATAACCATGCATTAGTTGAATAACTGCTTTGGGAGTCTCATCAGGTCGCCAGACTTGGTAATACAAATTTAATCCATCTGCACTTAAATAAGTATCCTCAGTGTGTTTCATAATTTACCCACCACTTCATTTAAAAACCGTTTTTATTTATGAATTTCTCACTACTACATTTATTGTATAAATTCAGATAATAAAAATATTGGATGAGCAAGAAGAAGAATCTTTATGAGAGGATGTTCATGAGTTTGGATGAAGTATTTGAGACCATTGATAGAAATAAAGAAAAGAGCATTGTAAAGTTAGAAAAAATTGTTCGAATTCCAAGTATTTCAGCCCAGGACAAGGGAGTGGAATGCGCGGATGAGATAATAAGGATTTTGGAAAATGAGATTGGGTTTGATACTCAAAAAATCGCAACCTCGGGATATCCAGTGGTATATGCAGAAAAAATGGTTGATGCCAAGACAACACTTATCTTTTACGATCATTATGATGTTCAACCCGTGGATCCTATAGAGGAGTGGGTCTCAACACCATTCGATCCCGAAATTCGAGAGGGGAAATTATTTGGGCGGGGCGTCGAAGATAATAAGGGTAATATTATTGCGAGAATTTTTGCTATAAAGGCATATCAAGATATATTTGGGAAATTACCACTTAATATAAAATTTGTGATTGAAGGACAAGAGGAGATAGGGTCGCCATATCTCCATGAATTTGTGGAAAGCCATTCAAATTTGGTTCAAGGTGATTTTTGTATCTGGGAGAGCGGACATCGTGATCCAGACCGGCGTCAGCAAGTTTGGCTTGGTGTTAAAGGCATTGTATATCTCAATTTAGAAGTCAAAAGCGCTAAACGTGATATTCACTCAGGTTGGGGATGTGCTGTTGAAAATCCAGCGTGGGATCTGGTCTGGGCACTGAGTTCCTTGAAGAATGAAGACCAATTGATTCTTATTGAGGGATTTTATGATGAAGCTAAATCGCCAACTAAAGATGAAATAAAACATCTTGAGACCCTTCCATTTAATGAAGAAGCATATTTTGAGGATTTTGGGATCAAACAATTTATGCAAACGGGATTGGAACTGAAAAAAGCTTATTATTATTCGCCTTCACTGACAATTGATGGTCTAGCGAGTGGGTATCAGGGCCCTGGGGCGAAGACAATAATTCCTGCAGAAGCCCAAGCGAAAATTGACTTTCGGCTAGTTCCTAACCAGATTCCAAAGGATATCATTGAAAAATTCAGAAAACACCTACGGAAACATCATTTTAATAATATAAACATTACTGCATCTCATGGATATCCACCTGCGAGAACGCCCTTATCATCTAAATATCTACAAATTATTCGTGAAACTGGCGAAAAATTGTATGGAAGTTCTCTCATCGTCCATCCCACAACTGCAGGCAGTGGGCCGATGTACCTTTTTATTAACAAAATGGATTGTCTTTCATTAGGATGCGGACATGCTAATAGTCTTGTCCATGCCCCTAATGAAAGTATTATTATTGAAGATTTTTTGCTTAATATGAAGCATTTGGTGGCAATATTTCATTCATTTAAATAAAAATAGTAAAAAAATTAGAAAAAGAAATTTAAGCAGCTTCTTTAACTTTTTTGTAAGCGTTGTACCCCATCTTGAGGGCTTTAAGGTTACCTTCGACATCATATTTGAAGCGGTTTTTAATAGTCTTTTCCATTTCTTCATAGGAAAATGGTAATTTCCCGGTCGCTAATGCAGCTCCAGTCAGAACAATATTCATTTTTTGGAAATCGCCGAAGCTTTCTCGGGCCATTTCATTCCCATTCATAACCACAACATCTGGAGAACAATCTTGAAGCATATCAATCATTGATTGGAGTTCAGGATATGGCGAACCGTCAACTACACAGGTCATGGGTTTTATTACATAGGAATTAAAAATAATGCTCGTTTTGTCTGAGACTACACTTAACTCTCGCATACCTTCGACTGGTTCGAGGGCAATATATACATCTGCTTCTCCAGCGGGTATTAAGACTGAATGAACTGATCTTCTTTCATCAAATTCTTCACCACTTTCTGTAATTGCATAGCGTATCGTTGAATTGACACTACCTTCGCGTTGCGCAGCTCCGCGTGTTTCACTTCCAGTCACTACAATATTAGGATTATCTAAGACCGCTTGTTTGAACAGTTGCCCCATTGTTATGCTACCTTGTCCCCCTACACCTACGATCATTACATTCACTTTTTTCATTTCATCTCACTCCAAATGAATATTTACTTCGGTTTTTGTGATTCCTGCATTAGGACAAATTTCATAGCAAACGCCACACTGCGTACAACGAGGTTCTTCAATGTAGATAATTTCTTCACCATTTTCCACCCTTAAGAGAATTGCGGGACAGGCCAGCTTCTCCAGACATTCTTTACAGTTCTGGCAGCGTTCTGGATCTATTTGATAATAGACCCGTGGAAGCAATCCTTCTTTTTCTCGGAGTATTCGTCGAAATCGTCGATCACTCTGAACAGAACATTCTTGATCAGCGATAATTACCCTAAACCCTTTGTGTTTGATTCCATCTCTAATTGTTTCCATCAATTGCAGGGTATAGTAGGGGTCTACGGTCCGTACCCATTTGCAACCAAATGCTTTCACGACATCTTTAATTTGTACTGGTGTCATGGGCTCGCGAATGCTTGATAATCCCGTGCTCGGCGTTGGCTGATGGCCAGTCATGCCTACCCAATGGTTTTCCATTATCATTAACATCATGTTCGCGTCATTATAAACAGCATTTAGGACTCCAGTCATACCAGAATGGAAAAAAGTCCCATCACCTATGAAAGCAAACACGTTTTGGTCGGACTTGTGGGCAACACCTTGAGCCACTCCGACTCCCGCACCCATGCAGATGACCCAGTCACAGAGGGCAAACGGCGAGCGCACACCAAGGGTATTGCAGCCTATATCACCTCCAAACACGCCAGTGCCCCCAGTTACTTTCTTCATCGCATAGAACGTCGCACGATGAGGACATCCGGGACAGAAAGTCGGCTCGCGGGGAGGAATCGAAGATCGGGCTTTTTGAGCTTTCTTCATTATGCTCTTAAAGCGATCGCCTAATTCGATGTCCAATATTTTCGCAAGTCCTGTTTGAACGGCATCGACATTTAATTCACCTGCTGAGGCGAAAGTATCTTTTCCATGTAATTCGACTTGGATTCCCACGTCGAAGAGGATTTCCTTCACTTCATTTTCTAGGAACCCTAACAATTCCTCAACAACAATGAGTTTTTCCAAGTTGTGGTCTTTTACAAATTTCTCGATTTCTGGAGGTGAGAGTGGGAAGATAATACCTAATTTCATTATTGGAATATCGTGAATATCAAGAAGATCTAAGGCTTCAAGGACGTATCCAAAGGATGTCCCAGAGGTTATAATTCCCGTTGTGGAGGTACCTTCTAAGACCCGGTTTATTTCGAGGCGATCCATTCGTTTTTTCATTTTCTTAATCGTTTTTAAGAGGTTCTTCTTGTTTTGGATCGAGACAACCTGTGCATTGACATATCGACTAATGGCAGCTTTAAATACACCTTTATCTTTGGCCGGTTTGATTTCACCTAATTGAATTGTCCCTACAGAGTGACAAACCCGGCTTGAAGGATAAAGAAGCACGGGTACGTTGTATTGTTCAGAAATTTCGAATGATTTCAATAGATATTCATAAGCTTCTTGAACGCTTGAGGGTTCCAAGATAGGCATGTTGACGTGATATCCAAACCAGCGATCATCTTGTTCTGATTGTGAGCTGTAGGATCCAGGATCCGAGGCACAAATAATGACCAATCCACCAGTTTTGCTAGTTCCAGATTGGGCAATGGTATGGAGTGCATCTGACGCGACATTAAGTCCTACGTGTTTCATTGTACATAGGGAACGGACTCCTATCCAAGATGCACCGGCTGCGCCTTCAATGGCTGCCGCTTCATTGATTGAATACTCAAAGTAGAACTTTGGTATGTCCTTGGCGAGAATTGAAAGGGCATCTCCAATTTCAGAGGCAGGGGTTCCAGGATAGGTTGAAGAATAACCAACACCTGCTTCAACTGCAGCCCTAGTCATTGCTTCATTTCCCATAACCAGGATTTTTGCACCTGGCTCATCTACAAGCAAATTTTTACTAATTTTTTATCCCTCCACTGATTTAAGCTTCAATTTTTTGGGCTTCGCCTTTCTCTAGCTGCTGAGATCCACATTGGTCGCAATATTTAGCATCCCAGGCGAGAGAACGTCCACATTTTTGACAAACCATTGGAATTACCACAGGACAGACCATGTCATACTCAACAAGTACACAGTTGTCGCATCCACAACACATCTCATAGTATCGCCCAAGCCGCTCAATCTGACCCATGAACAATGTGTTATTAGCTGGGATTACAGGCTTTCCAATAACTTTATATAAGTCTTGGGCGCCCAGACCACATGCCATACTTAAAATAGCATCAGCCTTTCCGAGTTCTTCCTCAATAAATTTTATATCGCGCTTTACTACACGTGTGTCACATGGATTTTGGCACATTAGTGTTCCAACGATTTCATGATCGGCGGATAATTTCTCAGCCATCTCTTTTACTTGCTCTGAGCCACCAGTTTGACAAATAGACGAACAATCTTGGCATCCTATAAGGAGTAGTTTCTTATAATCTTTCAACATTCCTTTAACTTCTTCAAATGGTTTTGGTTGAGTTATAATCATAGCTCTTCACCTTTAATACATTTAATTTTCAAGAATCTTCAACTCTCGTATAATTTTTACACAAATTTAATTTAAGCTCTGATATTATATGTATAAAATTGTTTTTTTTGAAATAGATAAAATCCTCTATAAAAAGCATTCTCTTAAAAAGATCATTAAAGAAGTTCGTAGGTGAAAGAAATTATGGATGAGTGGCAGCATGAATATATGGAAACGAATGGTATTCGTATGCATTATGTTACGCATGGCAAGGGTCCCTTGATAATGCTTCTTCATGGCTTCCCTGAGTTTTGGTACTCGTGGAGATTTCAAATTGGGGAACTTGGGAAACATTTTAAAGTAGTTGCACCAGATTTACGGGGGTATAACAAGACCGATAAACCAGAAGGTATAAAAAATTATAAAATTAACGTCTTACTTCAAGATATTCTCGGTCTCGTGGAGAAATTAGGTGAAAAAAAAGTAATTATAGTTGGACATGATTGGGGAGGCGCGTTAGCCTGGGAATTTGCACGAAATTTCCCGGATATGACCGAAAAATTGATAGTTTTGAACTGTCCTCCTATCAATGTTCTCACTGATGAAATAGCCTCAAATGAGAAACAGCAGAAGCGGAGCGAATATATTATGTTCTTTCAACAACCTGACATTCCAGAGAAAACCTTAAGCGCCAACAACTATGCTATGTTGAAATATACACTGAAGGATATGGCAATCAACAAGAAACTATGGGATAAAGAGACATTAGCGAAATATGTAGAAGCTTTGAAAATGCCCGCCTTAAGATGTGGTATTAATTATTACCGAGCTGCAGTTCAATATCCCCTCAGGGCGAAACAAACACGGTTAAAGGTTGGATGCCCAACACTCGTTATTTGGGGTCAACAAGACAAAGCTTTGGGAGTGGAACTGACCCGACACTTTCCTGACATCGTGGAGGGTCCCTACGAAATAAAGTTTTTACCAGAAGTAGGGCATTGGGTGCAGCAAGAAGCTCCAGAATTAGTGAATAGATATATTTTGGAATTCTTAGGTAAATAAATGGAGATTATAACCATTTATTCATCGAAACATAGGATTAATTTTTTATAATTAATTTTTTTATTACTTTTTGGAACAGTTACATTTTTCTCTTTGCATTTTTTGATAATATAATTTTGTATTTTATTATTACTAATAGTATAAGGGATTTCAACAAGGGTAACACCATTCATTTTACATAATTTTCTTTTAGCTTCATCGTCAGCTTTCCTTCGTTCAAAGTCATTTCTAGATTTATGAAAATATTTAACATATTTATAATGCTGTATACCTTGATATTCAAATGCTAGCGCTAATTCTTTATTATATCCATCCAGCTCCATTTGATTCCCTCGCTCATTAATTAACCATTTAGGTCGAGATTTAGGGAATTTATCATTTAAGATCGTTTCAAAGAGCTCACGACTTATTCTTTCGTTAATTCTAATACGACATTCTGGGCACCAAGTACCACATTTTATGCTATAAGGTTGAGCTTCCCAAATGTGTCCTTTTTTGCATTGCCATTCCAATTTGGTGCGATTATTAATATATTCATTGGAAAGGCATTTACCGCCGCGTTGCTTTGCAATTTCTTGCATCTCCTCAATCGTTAATTTTTTTAAATTCGCACATTTTGGACACCAAGAACCTTCTTTTATATGGTCAGGTCTTGCTTTCCATTGGTGCCCTTCTTTACATTGCCATTCTAAATTTGTTTCAACATTGAAATATTGAGGCGATATGCATTTCCCTCCAGATTGTCGTGCGATTTCTTGCATCTCCTCAATTGTTAATTTATGATAGATCCCTTTTCGTTTATTAGCACACTTTGGGCACCATTTACCACTTTTTATATTAGCGGGAGTAGCTTTCCATTCGTGTCTTTCAATGCACTGCCAATCCAATTTGGTATGAGAATTGATATATTCAGTAGAGAGGCATTTTCCACCGTTTCGCTTTGCAATTTCTTGCATCTCCTTAATTGTTAATTTTTCACTTCCGCACTCTGGACACCAATGACCATGTTTTATGGTATCTGGTCTAGCTTCCCATTTGTGCCCTTTTTTGCATCGCCATTCCAACTTGGTGCGAGAGTTAATATATTCAGTAGATAGACACTTTCCACCCCGATACCTCGCGATTTCTTGCATCTCTTTGATTGTTGATTTTTTCATTTTTAAATTCTCTTTGTCAAAATAATCAATTTTTAATCAAAATTTCATTTAAAACTGAAATATTTAAACTCCTAATCTGTAGGAAATCTAAGATTTTTTCGAGGGAGTTGGATTCTATCCCATAAATCATTAATTTCTTATGTTTGAAGTTCTTGGGCTAAAATAAGAAGTGTATATATTATTCCAGGTACAATAAAGCCCCAGAATTGGTGAATAAATATATCCTAGAATTTCTAGGATTTTGATCCAACCATTCTACTAAAATTCCGAAAATATAGTGGTCATTGGAAAACTCTCAAAGATTTTTACAATCTTTGTGTCTTCAATTTTTAATAAGGAGATTTTATCAGTTTATCAATGAAATAGGTAATTTAATTAGTATTTTTTAACTAATTTTAATGACCTAAATAATTAGTTTTGAGATAAGCTAGGAAAAGAGAGAATGCAACTTAAAAATCAGGATATATCAGAAGAGGCACAGAAGTTAATAGGATATATTAAGAAGCTTGCGCCGGAATATACTGTAAAATTTACGCATGTATGTGGAACACACGAACAAGTTCTTAGTCAATATGGAATTCGGTCAGTACTTCCAAAGACAGTGCAATTAATTGCAGGGCCTGGCTGTCCCGTCTGTGTTGTGCCAGCACAAGATATTGATGAGGCAATTGAACTTGCCAATAGGGAAAATGTGGTTTTAACAACTTTTGGAGACATGTCTAAAGTACCGGCAAGTCGCTTATCATTATTTGAATCAAGGACAGAAGGAGCCGATGTACGAATTGTCTATAGCCCTCTAGATGCTGTGAAATTGGCAAAGAAGAACCCAGAAAAGGAGGTTGTATTCTTTGCTGTAGGATTTGAAACGACAGTTGCCCCTGTTGCTGCAGAATTGCTTCGATCTCCTCCAAAGAATTTTTCTGTTCTTTGTTCACATCGATTGATCCCGCCCGCTATGGCCCTACTGATGGGAATAAGTGAACTCCAGATTGACGGATTTATCTGTCCCGGACACGTCGCTACCATAATTGGCGTGAAATCATTTGAAATCATAACACAAGCCTATAGAATTCCCACTGTTGTCAGTGGATTTGAGCCCACAGATGTTTTAATGTCCATTGCAATCTTATTGAGGCAGTTACGGGAAGAAAAGCCAGAGGCAGTAAATCAATATACTCGGTTCGTGAAGTATGAAGGAAATTTAAAAGCACAAAAGATGATGAGTGAAGTATTTGAACCCTATAGTGCACAATGGCGTGGAATTGGGCGAGTTCGCGATGGAGGATATGAAATTAGGGATGAATTTCAGCATCTTAATGCGCGAAAGAAATTTAATCTCAAACCCAAAAAAGGAGTTGATATCAAACCCGGTTGTATTTGCCACTTGATTGTGCTTGGGAAAGAAACGCCCGATAGTTGCAAATTATTTGGAACTGAATGCACCCCCCATCACCCGTATGGCCCTTGTATGGTCTCACGTGAGGGGACATGTAACATCTGGCACAAATATGGAAAAATTGATTATTTCATTGATTGATTTATCGAGGAATTTTATGAGAGGGGTTCTTCATGTTACAGGCATTGTACAAGGTGTAGGATTTAGGCCATTTGTCTATCGACTGGCGCAAAAACATAAACTCAACGGCTTTGTATTGAATATGGGGAATTTTGGGGTGAAGATAGAAGTAGAGAGTGAGAAAGAAACTGTCCAAGCTTTTATCAAAGAGCTTCAAGAAACGTATCCAAGGATTGCAAGAATTGATAATATAGAAATTGAATGGAAGGATATGACTTCCAAATATTCGAAATTTGAAATATTAAAGAGCATCAAAAGACCTGGTGATTTAATCGTTCTTCCACCTGACGTTGCAATTTGTGATGATTGTCTAGTGGATTTCAATGACCCTAAAATGTATCCTACACGGTATTATCGATACCCATTTATTGCATGTTCCGTTTGTGGACCGCGATATACCACAGTTGTGGATTTACCATACGATCGGCCACTAACCACGATGGAAAAATTTCCATTTTGCGAAGATTGTGCCCGAGAATATCAAGATCCGAATGATAGACGCTATCATGCTCAAACTTATGCTTGTCAAGTATGTGGTCCTCAGTTCTCATTACATAATAATGAGGGGGGAATTATTAAAACTGAAGATCCCTTTTTAGAAAGTGTGAATGTCTTGAACGAAGGAAAAATTCTGGCATTGATGGGGATTGGTGGTGTTCATTTAGTCTGTAAGCCAGAAGATGACATTGTATTGGAACTTCGGAGACGAAAAAGGAAAAGGAAATATAAGCCATTCGCTGTAATGTCCCCTTCAATTGAAAAAATACGTACATTTGCAACTATAACCCCGTTAGAGGAAAAATTTTTAACCTCCTTTCGGCGTCCTATCCTATTACTTCAACAGAATGAGGACTTTTATTTATCTGAAGAAATAGCACCAGGATTATCGAATATTGGGGTGTTCCTACCTTATTCAGGGATTCAGTATCTACTTTTTCAGAAATATGATTTTCCAGCATTGATTATGACCAGTGGGAACATTTCTAATCTACCGATGGCCATTGTTCGGGAGAACGTAGTAAAAGAATTAAGGAGCTTGGCTGATTTTTTTCTTTTACATGATCGCCCAATCTATCAAAGAGTTGATGATTCGGTAGTAAGAATTCTCGGTGATAAACCTGCCATTATTCGGCGTTCAAGAGGTTATGTGCCGGAACACATTGACATTCCGTTTGATACGAAAGATTATGAAGTCATTGCTTTTGGTCCTGAGCTACATTCTACCGGATCAGTCTTAAAGAAAAGTCGGTGTTTTCCTACTCAGCACATCGGAGATGTCACCAGTTTAGAGCTTCTGGATTTTTTGGAATCCTCAGTATCGCATCTCATGAAATTATTACGTATTGAAACGCCTAATGCGATTGTCTGTGATATGAATCCTGTCTTTCTCTCTACTCAACTTGCTAAGCGGAAAGCTCAAGAATATGGTTGTAGATTATATCAAATCCAGCACCATCATGCACATCTTTTAGGATTGATGGCAGAATATGATCTTAAACCTGAAGATGAGATTATTGGTATTGCCCTTGATGGTGTAGGCTATGGAAGAGAAGGAGAAGTCTGGGGTGGGGAAATATTCCATGCAAAATATCAGAAATTCGATTCTTTAGCTCAACTTCAGCCCCAATCCATGCCAGGTGGAGACCGTTGTGTCTATTACCCTGTACGGATGTTAGCTGCGATGCTATCAAATCAACTTTCCTATGATGAATTGAAGGAATTGATTAATAAGAATTATTTTGAAGGATTGCCTCACCGAGAGAATGAATTAAAGGTATTAATAAATCAATTGAAAACTAAAAATAATTTATTTTATACATCGGGGATGGGGCGAGTCCTAGATGCTCTTTCAGCACTATTGCACGTTTGTTACGAACGAACTTATGAAGGCGAGCCTGCGATTCGGTTAGAACATTATGCAATGAGAGGAGACAAGAATGCCTTAGACTTTAAAATTCCTATTGTCATTGGGAAAAAAATATGGATAAATACATCAACACTTCTTCTACAAGCATTGAATTATCTAGAGGAAGGAAAAAATCCACAGGATATTGCGGCCTCGGCACAATATGCTCTAGCAAAGAAAATTACAGAAGTTGCAATTGATTTGGCTAAAGATTATGGGATAAGGCGAATTGGTTTCAGTGGAGGGGTGGCATACAACGCTGCCATAACCCTAGCTATAAAAAATGAAGTTGAAGCAGCAAAATTAAATTTCTTACAACATCATAAAGTGCCGCCAGGAGATGCAGGAGTGAGTATAGGTCAGGGGATTTTTGGTGCTATTAACTCACTTCAAAATTCGTCCTTATAACCCAAAATATTAAAGTATTAAGTCAGAAGTGATTTATTTAATGCCAAGAAAGTGTGATGTGCTCATTGTCGGCGCGGGGACTACCGGCATTTACTTTGGATGGCTCATGGCCAAGAGAGGACATGCAGTCCTGATTATAGAGAAGGATGCCCCAGAGCAAGTTGGCCAGCGTTTAGAAGTTATTCATTTCCATAAAAAAACTATGGAAGAGTTAAATATACCAACTCCAATAGAACCACCCGAATTTATGTTTCCGTATAAGGGTGTCATTGTTTCGCGACTACCTCTATTCTTACAACGGATGTATGAAGTAGTGGAATCCGATGGTGTCCAATTTGAATTTACCTGTGAATTCAAGGAATTATTGTTTGAGAAAAAAAAGATTGTGGGTGCTAAGGTAGAGAAGGACAACGAAGAGTTCGAAATTTTAGCTCGGCTTGTAGTAGACGCATCAGGGATTGCGTGTGCCGTTCGTAGTACCCTCCCCGAGGATTACGGTATGGAAACTTGGAAGTATGATTCGCATAATCGGTTTTTTGTCATCTTACATTACATAAAATGGTCAAATCCGGATGATCCGCATCCACAGTGGGGCGATGTTGTGCCCTATTATTACTTGTTCTTTGATCCAGGTTATACGAGAGACGAAGCGATCATGGGGATTGCAGGTCCTGAGTCATTTGAGAAAGCGGCTGCTTTAGTAGAAGAGCTCCTCGAACGTGAAAAGTACCCCCCATATGAACTGAAGAAAAAAGAGTTCGGATATTTTCCTTATTCGCGAGTTCCTTACACACTCGTAGGAAATGGATTTTTCTGCGTAGGCGACTCGGCCTCAGTGACACACCCGGTCATGGCCCGTGGCATCGCGGAAACATGGAGGTTGTGTAAGAATGTTGAAGAGGTGTTTGACGCGGCTCTCAAACAAGGTGAATATATTACCAAAGAAATGTTGTGGGAAGCTAATGTCAGGCACTTCAGGAATGAAGGGGCAGAACGTGCCTATTTGTACATGATAAGTTCCGCGATTTATAGCATCTCGGAAAAAGAGTTAAATTACCTTCTCGAGAAATTGCGTCCGATAGTTGATCCTCCTGAGGAGGCTGAGGACGCTGGGGAGGACGTGAATCTATCCTTAGGGACAATGTTTAAAATAGTCCTGAAAGTTCTGTGGGGCGTTCTCAGTAGAAAAGTCTCTGTCAAAGGATTATCTAAGTTTATAAAAGTAAACGGAAAAGCGAAAAAAATTAAAAAACATTATAAGAAGTACCCAGAACATCCCGAGGACTTCGAGGAGTGGGTACAAAAGGCCAACGAACTCTGGGAAAAACGGGAACACGCCACGAGAGAATTCAAGTCGACCACCGCGACCTATCCATAATAAAGTGAAAAAAAGAAAGGATGTGTAAAAAATACCGACCGGAATGGAAATAATTATTGCCATCGTTTTGTTTGCGAGTTATTTCATAGGTGCAGGAGTTAAAAGATATACTAGAAAAAAAGGAGAAGGCATTCCAACGGGGAAGTCAACTTTAGAAAGCAAATCGCAGAAAATTATAGTGTTTGGATGTCTAGTTGCATTAGATATAGTTTTCGGTTTTTTAGCACCGTTCTTCCTTTTGTTTGATATATATCATCGATTATTAGATTGGTCCACTTTTATTTACTTTATATCTTCGGCAAATTTGCTTTTAATTTTGCAGATTCTAGGGTGTTGCCTCTTTATAGTTGGATATGTAATCTATGTAGCAGGCCGTTTGGAATTAAAAGGATATTTTTCGGAATTATGGAATCCCGCTAAACTTGGAGATAGTTTTACGCAAACAGGTATTTTCAGTCGGATGAGGCATCCTCTCTATATGGGAGGATTTATCTTTCAAATCGGGATTGTAATAATGTTTCAGACCTGGTTAGGCTTGCTATTTTTCATTCCACCCACAATAATAACGATTAAACAGGCATTCAAAGAGGAGCAGTGGATGATCGAACGGTTTGGTAAAGAATATGAAGACTATATGAAGCGGACTTGGCGATTTTTCCCAAAATTATGGTAATTAGTTTAAAAATTTTACCTTTTTTTTTTAGCAAACCCGAGGAATGGGTTCCCCATAAGGCATTTCAACAATGCGATGCCCGCCAATTTTAGTTTCTAAAATGACCATTCCCGGGCGTTCGGATTTGACAGTCCCAATTATTGCAGCATCTTTTCCATATTTGGTCTTTTTGATAGTTTCTAAAACTTGATTTACGTTTTTTTCCTTAACACCTATGAGTGCTTTCCCTTCACAGGTCACTTCGTATGGATCGATGCCCAGCATTTCACTCGCGGCGTGAACTGCTTCCTTAATGGGTATTTGATTTTCTCGCAACCATATACTTACGTTAGATTTCTCTGCGAATTCATTCAACGCAGCTGCTATTCCACCACGTGTGGGATCTTTCATCGCAGTAACTTGTCCTACGCTCAATGCCGCTTGGATAGTCTCCACGAGGGGAGCAGTATCCGAGAGAAGCTCAGTCTCAAATTCGATTCCCTCGCGATGTGCCATGATTGCAATCCCATGATCTCCGATTGAGCCCGTTAGAATGATTTTATCCCCCGGTTGCAACCCTGAATCTAAAATAAGTTGATTTTTCTTAACAATTCCGATACCAAAGGTGGAAATTAGAATTTGATCAATTTTTCCCTTAGGAACAACTTTGAAATCACCCGCAATTATGGCAATATGAGCTTCTTTTGCAGTTTCGTTCATAGTTTCTAGGATTTTTTTTAATTTCTTGATTTCAAATCCTTCTTCAACTACTAACGTATCAGCAATTGCCAGTGGTTTTGCACCCATCATTAATAAATCGTTCACCGTCCCTGAAATTGCTAGTTTGCCAATATTTCCTCCTGGATAAAAGATGGGATGTACAGCATGTGCGTCACCTGCAAAGACGATCTCATAGTCCTGCATTGGAACGGTCCCGCCATCATCCAACTCCTTTAAGCCAATTCCATTTGGAAGGTTTTTCTCAGTAATAACTTCTGAAATTAATCGAATTATTTCACTCATTACGCTGCCGCCTGCCCCATGCGCCAACGAAATTCGCTCTGGCAGCTTCTTTTTTGTATTACTCACTTTTAATCACGTTCTAATTTCTGCTCTTTATACAAATATGTAGTAATATTAGATTTTTTAAAGTGGTTTATTAGTAAGTGCAAGTGAAAGAAATAGATTTATTCAAGACTTTCAGCAAGTTCTTGGAAGAGTTTCAATCGTTCTTTTGCTTCATCCTCATGTAATTTTTCAATTGCATATCCAGCATGAACAATAACATAATCCCCATTGGAAATATCTTCAAGTAACGAGATTCCCACCCGTTTGGTCACTCCTCCAAAGTCGACTTGCGCATAATCCCCGTTAATTTCAATGATTTTCCCGGGAATTGCAAGACACATCTTATTTACCTAATTACCTTATCGTTTAGAAAGCAATAAATTCTTTGGTGATATAATTGCATCTAGAAAGAAAAATGTTTTTACTAATTTAAGTGAGGGACTCTACCAACGGCTGATAAAAATCCTTACAATATTTGCACGTTGGATGAAAATTCAGATTGTGAAAATTGTGGTCTCAACGAAAAATTGAATTGCAAATTTGAAGGGAAGTTTTTAGCAGGTTTTCTTACATATGTAATTCCCTTCTTTTTTACTGCCTTTTTTGGAATGATATTTACTGGATTATTAACTGAAAATTGGCTCTTTTTAATTGCATATGGAGTATTTATAGTATTATTCTTCACGATTATTGAGATGCGAATTCTCTGCAGGCATTGTCCATATTATGCGAGAGAAGGTCGTACAATACACTGTCATGCTAATGAGGGATTACCGCGACTTTGGAAATATGACCCAAAACCGCTTAATAAATTAGAAAAATTACTGTTTATTCTTTGCATTATTTTTCTAGGTGTTTTTCCAATAGTAACGGAAGTTTATGGAATATGGTGGATTTACAATGATTATGCAAGGTATGGCTATTTTGTCGCTTTAGGATTAATAGGCATCACGATCACCACCACCATTACACTAATTGTTTGGCTCATAGGTCTCAGACTTTTCTTTTGTCCTAATTGTGTTAATTTCAGCTGTCCTCTGAATAGGGTCCCAAGAAATTTGGTTGATGCTTATTTAGAAAAAAATCCGATTATGAAGAAAGCTTGGAAAGAAAGAGAATAAAATAATAGTTAATAACACTTTCTTTTATTCACGCATTCCCCTAGCAGAGACTTCCCATTTTCCGATAATTTCACCATCCTGGATAACATAAAAGAAGTCATAGAGATGGACTGTAGTGCAAATATGGGCGGTAATTGCCTCAATTTTATCGCCAATGTTGAGCTCAATCTTGGAGCTACAGGTGCACTGGCAATGTTCCTCTGAAAGGGCGCCGACTCTAATTTTCCGTCCAAATCCTTTGAATATTGGGGTGCCTTTATCGATGGTTACTGATTTCAAACCCATATCTAACGTGATTATTCCTTCCACAGGTTTATTTTTTACGGTAGTTAGGATAGTAAGAGCAATATCAAAGTCGGGAACTAGTGAATGATAGTGATGATCCTGAAAAATATAAGACCCCGGCTGAATTTCAGTTATTCCAGGATATTTCCCAGTAATCATATAAGTTCCTGTCCCGCCCCCCGTTAATACATTACATTCAATTCCATTTCGTTCAATTAATTCTTTCGTTTCAACAGTGGTTTTCATGCAGGCCTTTGTTTGGGTTTCTTTTTGCTTAAAATCCTTAATATACATTAAATGGCCTTCATATGCTTGTAAGCCATGTAATTTGAGATGAGAGGATTTATCAATAAGGCGAGCCAATTCTAAGGCAGCTTCGCCGGGTTGAACTCCTGACCGATCCATTCCAACATTCATGTCAATGAGGATTTCCAATTCCAATTTTTTTTTACTCGCAGCTTTATTCAGGTCATCTACGTTTTGCTTTGTATCTACAATAACCATTGTTTTTGTGAATTTATTTAAATTTAAAACGCGTTGAATTTTTTCTGGGGTTACCACTTCATTTGCAATTAAAATATCTTTAATTCCACTCGCTGCAAAAACTTCCGCTTCACTTACTTTTGCCACACAGATTCCTTGTGCGCCTGCCTCAAGTTGCATATGGGCAATAATGGGACATTTATGTGTTTTCACATGAGGTCTTACATTAATCCCATGCTCTTGAGCAAATTCCGCCATTTTGTTTATATTCTTTTGTAAAATATCGTAATCCACAATTAAAGCGGGCGTTGAAATCTGATATTTCCATGTATCACTCATTGTCTACGCCTTTAGGGGCTTTCTTCATACTACAATTAACTTGAGATAATATATCCTTTATTCAAAAAAAATCCTTTCTATTGAATTCTTGGATATGGGAGAAAATCTATTTAATGTAAATAACGATTATTAATTCCGAATTCATTTGATCTATCTTGAAGGTTGCGCTTTACAACCGAACTCCTCATGCATAGAATAACACAAAGTACAGATTTGATTGACGACGTCTTCGGGCTTTGAGGAACCTTTTGCAATATCTTTAGTTATAGATAAAAGTAATTGTTTAATTTTATCATTTTTTTGAATTAGTTCAGAACCAGTACTACCTCTCTCACCGTGAAGGTAATAACTAACAGAGGCTTGAGTAATATCTAATATCGTAGCAATTCTGCTTTGACTAATTTGATATTTATGATATAATTCTTTAACAATAAATGCTTTGAAGGCAGGTAGTATATCCCGGACTATGATTTCACAAGGGAATTGAAACATTGGCTCATCCTTTATTCGAAAACCTATTGGTATCACAAATATTATAACAACGTTATTACATGAAATATTATAAAAAATTATTGTAATTATTACCTAATTAACTTGAGTTAAGACACATAGTTAAAAATAAAAACAAGTTCCCTCGTAAAAGGAGAAATTTATATTTCAACCCAAAAACTTCACAATTGGAAAAACAAGGTTATCCTAATAGAGCCATGTCAAGAGAATAAAGATCTAGTAATGGGTGAAATACGATTAAATTCGAGTAAAGTCATTTCCAAAAATAGTGTAGTTATAAATATAAAAGACCTCTGTCATGTTTTTAAAGGTTATAAAAACTTTTCATGATATGAAGTGCAGCGAAAAATGAGGAATTATGACCTGCCTTAAAGAAATCATTAAAACACTATTTTCAAAACAATTACTTATAAAAAATTTCAAGGATCCTGATTTAGAGCTTCAAGTTTTGCTATGGGATTTGATTTTTATCATGTAGCTTTCTCTTTTTCCATAAAACAAACATGCCAATTATCAAGAAAAGATGTATCCTTGTCAGGGTATATTTTTTTGATGTAAATTGGACGAATTTCTAAACAAATGGAGCATATTTCCTTTAGTAAATTTTCACATGTAGTTTCGTATTTAACAAGTTTCTCTGATAATTCAAGAAGAGTTTTATATGTTTTGGTTTCTTTTATAACCGTGATTGCATCTCCACCCCGTTCTCCACTCAAGTAATAACTCACAGAAGGTTGTGTAATTCCTAATAAATTAGCAATTTCTTTTTGACTCTTTCCATGTTTCTCATGTAAATCTTTTACTATAATTGCCCTTATCGCTGGAAGAATTTTCTTCACAAGAATTTCACAAGGAAATTGCATTGCTATCATTTACCTTTTTTCAATATAGAGAAGATAACACCGTTATTCGATATTATAATGTGAAGAGACTATAAAAAAATATTTCTAGAACTAGTAAATATCAAGAATGCCTGAAAATAATTTGTTAAAATTGGGAATTGTTTAATCAAAAAATAAATCATGTAGATTAAGAAGATAAATTAAGAGTATAGAATTGTATATTGTTTAAGTGAAAATAATTCTACAATGCATCAGAAATAATGCTACATGCACCACAACGAACGCAGCCTGCTTTATTTTTAAGAGGATCTAATCCATTCTGCTTTATTGAATTTTTTACAGCTTTATAAAGTTGGTAGATGGTGTTGGTATATTCCACTTGCTGATGTTCAATATTTGTGTTCAAAACAGGGCGGACTGGAACAATATATGGAATTACACCTAGTTCGATGAGATATTGTGCTCCATTTTGAATAGAAGACAAAGATTCCTCTGGCCAAATTAGAAGATATGAACTTACTTGGCTTTTTCCAAAAACATCAACACAATGACTCCAACTTTCTCTATATTTTTGTAGTCCAATTTCTGATTTTCCTGGACAAATTTGAGGGAATAATGTGGGATCTAATGTTTCTGAATGGATTCCAATAGTGTCAGCGCCACAAGAATACAATTGATCGATATATTCTTTATCATTTGGGGGTTCTAATTGAATATGGATGGGAATAGAAAAATTCTTTTTTAATTCTTTTAAGATAGGGAAATACATTTTTGCGCCTTTATCTGACACGTTGGGAGTGCCTGTAGTTAAAGTCATATGTTTGCATATTCCTTCTTTTAGACTAGCATCAAGAACTTCGGATAATTGTCTTCCTGTTTTTTTAAGAATAGTTGTATTTGATTGCAAGCTTAATTCGATTCCACAAAAAATACACGCTTTCCCTTGTGACCAATAAATACATTTTTGGTAAATCGTCGAAGCAAGACAATCTTTTCCGTGCAGCATTGCTATTTTTTTCATTTGGATTTTATCAGAGGTATATAAATCATAAAATTTAGGTTTTGGAATGAGCTTTAAGGTCGTGATATAGTTATTACCTTCATATAAATTGTATATATTTTCTTGATCTTCTTTTTTTTCAATTTGGAATTGAGAATTTTTTGTAAAATGAGGCCAAAGGGGAATGTTGATGCAACTACCATTTTCAAGGAGAAAATATCGCCCCCCAGTTGGGCCAGCTCCACTTTTTCTTCCTTTATCAATCTCAGTTTTAGAAATAACACCCTTCATTAATAATTGCAATTTCAACTTTGTCAAATCTAAGGTCATTGAAATCAATCCAATTGAAAGTCAAGACTATTTTAATTTAGTTAAAATTTGAAAATAAAATTTTTGAAAGAAAAAAGAAATGAAACTCTAATCTTTTATCGATCGCCCTCGTTTAGTTACTTTATACCAAAAGTAATCCACATGAAAAGAGAGGAATCTCATTTTTTTTCACTATCAAACAAATTTGTAAAAAAATAGGGAAGAATGGTTATAATCTACACCTAACCTTGAACGCTCCACCGATTACTAATAAGTATATAACTCAGTAGTTAAATAACGTTCTCCTGTATCAGGAAGTATAACAACAATTGTCTGTCCTTCTTTAAATTCTTTAGCGACTTCCAGTGCTGCCCAAGCTGCTGCACCGGAGGATATTCCCACGAATATACCTTCTGACAATGCTAAGTTTCTGGCTGTTTTTGCTGCATTATCAAAAGAAACTGTTATTATCTTATCGTATATATTTGTATTGAGCACTTCTGGAATAAATCCAGCTCCAATTCCTTGAATTTTGTGTCCACCTGGTTTTCCACCCGATAGGACAGGCGAATCAATTGGTTCAACTGCAAAAATTTTGACATGGTGTCCTACTTTCTCTTTTAGGATTTCTCCAACGCCTGTAATCGTGCCGCCCGTTCCTATACCTGCGACGAAAGCATCAATTTTTCCTCCAGTATCATCTAAAATTTCTTGACCAGTTGCTTTCCTATGAATTTCTGGGTTAGCTTTATTCTTAAATTGCTGTGGAATAAAGACATTGCCTTCTAGCTTCCCTAATTCTTCTGCTTTTTCTACTGCACCCTTCATTCCCTTCGCAGGATCCGTTAAAACTAAGTTTGCTCCAAATGCTTTCAAGATTTTTCTTCGTTCCAATGACATACTTGATGGCATGGTTAGGGTTAGTTTATAACCTTTCGCTGCTGCGACTAATGCTAAAGCGATTCCTGTATTACCTGAAGTGGGTTCTATAATATGTATTCCTTTCTGAATAATTCCCGCTTCCTCTGCAGCTTCTATCATCGACATTCCGATTCTATCTTTAACACTTCCTCCTGGATTAAACGCTTCTAGTTTTGCAAGAATTGTAGGTTTTAGATCTTTCGCAATTCTATTTAATCTAACTAGTGGGGTTCGGCCAATGGTTTCAATTATATTATTATATACCTTCCCCATAAAACATCACCTCATCTGACTTTTTTCTATATTTTTCTCCTTTTATCTCTATTATTTTTTCCTCTAATTCTATGATTCGATCCCTTAAATTTTTGATAAAATCCGCAATTGGGTCCGGAAGATCTCCATGTGCTAGATCGATCTTCGGAATTTTTTTCCCATTGCGTGCAACGATCCGTCCTGGGACCCCTACTACTACTGCATTATCTGGTACGTCTTTTGTAACAACAGAATTTGCCCCTATTTTTACATTATTACCAATTTTAACAGGACCTAACACCTTTGCCCCTGTTCCAATGACTACATCATTTCCAATTGTAGGGTGTCTCTTTTTTTGTTTTAAACTTGTTCCTCCTAAAGTAACAGTCGAATAAATGGTTACATTATCCCCAATTTCAGTTGTTTCACCAATGACTGTACCTGATCCATGATCTATGAAGAAATCTTTCCCAATTTCTGCGCCAGGATGAATTTCAATCGCTGTAATTTGCCGTGCAATATGTGAAAGATATCGGGGAACGAAAGGTAAACCAATTTCCCAGAAAAAATGGGCTATTCGATGTAAAAGTACAGCATGGGTGCCTGGATAGGATGTCAAAACTTCGACAATACTTCTCGCTGCGGGATCCTTTAAAAATGCCGTTCGCACATCAGATCCGAATGTGTCTAAAATGGCATTAAGATGCTCTTTAATTTTTTCAAAATCCTTTTCGTCTATACCAAAATCAAAGTTTAATAAACACTTTGCACAAAATTCACTTTTTTCCTTAGCGGATAGCTTGTCTCCGCAACCTAGACATATCAAATTCGGCTCCATTCTTCTATCATCTCATAAATTCATAATTCATTCATCGTTATTAAATTACATTTAAATTTTTAAACTTAAGATTTTTCTCCTAATATTTTTTAATTGTTATTTTCCATTCTCTATCATTGATTTTATTCACACTTAATATTTCACCAAGTTTTTGTTCTTTTACGCTCCGAGGAATATTTTCTACAGCAGGAGGATAGTCGATGAGAACTTCTAGAATTTGCTCAGGCTCTATTTCTTCCAAATTGAGTTTAGTATATACAAAGGTGTATGGGCAGACTTCACCTGTCAAATCAATTGCTTTATTATTATAGGGCACTTTTAACACCTCTTTTTAAGTTTCACAAATTTCTCCTTGATAATAATCGAATACTTTTAAAAGATCTTCAGGGGTTTCGCCACACGCTCTACAATTGTTATTTTTTTGAATTGAAACCTTTTGAAAATATAAATTCTCGATATCAATCAATAATAGGCCATTGGTAATGAGTTTTCCAAAATCGAGAAGATATTTAATGGTTTCACTAGCTTGGATAGAACCAATAATTCCAGGGATTGCACCAAATACGCCCGCTTGTGAGCAACTAGGAACCATACCTGGAGGGGGAGGCGCAGGAAAAATACAACGATAGCAAGAAGTTTGTTTAGGGATTACAGTTAAAATTTGTCCTTCAAACTTAAGAATCCCGGCAATTGTAAAGGGAATATTTTCTATTATGCATGCATCATTGATAATATATTTTGTAGCAAAATTATCAGACCCGTCAATGACATAATCATATTGTTTCACAATCTCTCGCGCGTTTTTAGGAGTGAGACGGGTTTCAATTGTCTGAATTATAATATTAGGATTTAGGGATCTTAGCTTTTCAGCAGCGGAAATCGTTTTTGGTTCTCCCACATCTTTAGTAAAATGTAAAATTTGGCGTTGTAAATTGCTTATATCAACTACATCAAAATCCAATAATCCTAATTTTCCTATTCCAGCAGCAGTGAGATAAACGGATACAGGACAGCCGAGTCCCCCTGCTCCGACCACTAAAACAGAGGATTCTCTCAATTTTTTTTGACCTTTACCACCTACTCTTTTTAGGACAATTTGCCGACTATATCTTCTGATTTCTTCTTTTGTAAAGCCGAACATTAATTCACCTCACGATTTTTTAAAGTCAATTCAAACTCTTGCATTTTCTCTACCTTTTTCAGGCCTGAATAAAGGTCTTCAAATAGCTGAAACGGAATCCCAAAGGCTAATTCTTCATCTGTATATCCTGAAAAAATTCGCGCACCATGACAAAGCATTGATAAGTTAGGGGTATTGTTGACGATAGTTTGAGCCACAACTTCGCCACAAACCGCCATGGAAGCTCCAAAAGTGGCATTAAGATTTTTCTTTAAAAGTCTCCTTAATGCGCCGACTAATAACATAGCTTGTTTCGCATTTACAATGAAAACTACAGAGTCTATTGGATTTTTTAAATTATGTAACGGTCCTATAACTACCGCTTTTGTAGTAGCTGGTTTTATTCTAGGATCATAATCAACAAACTCTGGCTCTGTAAATCCTAAACATAAGTAAGGTGTATAACATTCGGGATTATCGTCAGCTCTAATCACTATATTTTGCCCTTGCGCTGCTAATCGGATATAATAGCAAAATCGCTTCTTGCATTTTATTTCTTGAAAAGACTTATCCCACGATTGATGGGAATTTTGAATTATTTTAATTCCAATTGGAAAATATTCTGTATTCAAGATCTTCTGAATGTGTTTAACTTTAGAACTGAGAGCGCCCATATTTCATAACTCACCTATAAATTAAAAAATTAACCGCCCGCAGCAGCGGGTAGAAGAGAAATTTCATCTCCTTCATTTAAATTAGTATCAAGACCATTGAGATGCCGGATATCTTTTCGATTAACAGCAACAATAATGTATCTTTTAATTTTACCTGAATTCTGATCAAATACTCTATTTTTCAGTGGATCTCCATAAAGTTCAAATATAAGATCTAATGCATCCTTAACTGTTCCATTAATATTTATCTCAATTGTATTAGACTGGGTTAAGTCTTGCAGTGATGAAAAAAATAAAAACTTAACTTTCGACATAAATTATCTCCTCCTTTTTATTTGTATAAGTTTTCAGAGCCTCTAGAGTAGGTTGTATGATTGGGATTTGCTGGATTAAGTTTGTAATGGTTTGATGGGCTTTGAAGCCGTTCCCAGTAATGAGTACTACTACACTTTCATCTTTAGAAATTTCGCCGTTTATAATTAAGTTTATCAAAGCTGCTAATGTAACACCACCAGCAGGTTCTGCATAAATTCCCTCTTTTTTAGCCAGAAGTTTGATAGCATCAATAATTTCAGAATCAGTAGGGGCATTCGCACATCCATTTGTCGATTTAATGATATTAATTGCTTCATAACCACTTGCTGGATTTCCTATCGCTAGACTTTTCGCTATAGTATGAGGGCTCTCAATAGGAAAAATATCAGAATTAGTGTCATGTGATGTAACAATGGGGGCACATCCAGAGGGTTGAGCCCCTGAAATACGAGTGTTATTAGCTGTCGTAAAATCAATTGTGTTTAATTCATTTAAGGCTCTATAAACCGAGCATAATAGTGCCCCACTACCCATTGGAATAACGATATTATCCGGAGGATTCCATTTTAATTGTTCACATGTTTCAAAAGCGATTGTTTTTGAACCTTCTGTATAGTAGGGACGAACATTAATATTTAAAAGGCCCCATTTAAATGATTCTGCAGCAAGAATGCCTAATCGGTTAGCTTCATCATAGGTTCCATCAATTCCAATAATATTGGCATCGTGAATTGCAGTTTGAGTAATTTTACTATGTTCGATCGTTGCTGGAACAAAAATGTAGCAAGGAATACCAGCTTTAGCCGCATGAGCTGCTGTTGCAGCTGCTAGATTTCCAGTAGAAACACAGCCAACAGTATTAATACCTAATTCGAGACATTTCGATATTCCAACAGAAGCCGGCCGATCTTTAAAAGATAGCGTGGGATTTATAGTATCATTTTTAATGTACAATTCCTTCAGTCCCAGTTCTGTTCCCAAGTTTTTACAATGTAATAAAGGTGTACCACCATCATTGAGTGATACTACATATTTTGAATCTCTAATGGGTAACAGTTCTCTATAGCGCCAATGGTTAAATTCTCGTGACTTTATACTATCTTTGGAAATTGCTTCTTTAATTACTTCATAATCATATTTTACCTTTAATGGACTCCAACATTCCTTACAGATAGTAAGTAGTTCGAGTGGATAGGTTGTCCCACATTCTGGACATTCTAATGCAATAATTCGTTCAGTCATTATTTTTTCTCCTAAGGTATTACCCGGAGTAATACTTGGCATTGTCCTTTATTACTTACAGTAATGGGCTAGTAACTATATAAGTCTGACGCATATCTTTCTTTTGGAAAATTACTATGAGTAATATTCAATGGAAAAACTTTTGTTCCTATTCGATTAATATTATATAACGCCGTTATATTTGATTAATTGTAATAATTACTTTAATACAATTTAATTTGGAGACACTCTTTGCCAAATATTGGAGATTTAAAAAGAATTAGAGCAGGTTTTCTCTCAACTATTTATCATACATCGTTTATTTTAATGTGTAATAAGTGGATTGAGAAGAAACTAAAAATGGAAGTTGATTGGCAATTATATGGAACTGGTCCAAGTATAATTGAAAAATTTATTGAAAATAAATTAGATATAGGATATATCGGTTTACCACCAACAATTATTGGAATAGATAAAGGTGCATCTATCAAATGCGTAGCAGGAGGACATGTAGAAGGAACTTTGCTTATCGCCCTTGATCACTTTCAATCTTATAACGAACTCAATCAAGATATTGATATTGTCCTTAAACAATTTCAAGATAAAGTTATTGGAGTTCCAAGAAGGGGATCAATTCATGATGTCATTTTGCGCGACTGGATTAAAAAAGTTGGACTTGAAGATCAAGTTCAAATACAAAATTATGAGATTTCTGATTTTATCCTAATTGATATGCAAGAGCATTTGCTTGATGCTGCAGTTGGAACTCCAGCATTAGCTGCTTTTTTAAGGCAACATCTAAATACTAGAATTATAATTCCTGCTCCTATTCTATGGCCGTATAATCCTAGTTATGGGATTGTAATCAGCGATTCTTTAATTAATAATCATTCTGAAATAGTAGAAAAAATTGTCAGATTGCATCAAGATGCATGTACAGCATTACGAGAGACTCCAAAGAAAATTGCTAAAATAGTCGAGAAAGAAATAGAATTGGTCAAACAAGATTTTATCTTAGAGACTTTTGCAATTTCTCCGAAATATTGTGCAGCATTGCCACCTGAATTCATAAATTCTACAATGAAATTTATAGCAACACTTCGTGAATTAGGCTACATTGAAAAAAACTTACAAAAATCAGAGATATTTAACTTATCATTCATTAATAAAATCCATTCTGAAAAACATCATTATGAAAATGGAATAAATTTATGAAGTTATCCTAAAAAGTGGGAAATTTTAATGAAGGATGGAACAGATTAAAACCCGCTTAGCAGCATTTTTGGAAATGATACGCTAGAAGGATAAGGTGTTATATCTGAGGATTTATTTATATAAGGACTGTGATGAGTCTAATGTACATTTAGAAGAATTACAGAAATTCATTGAAAAAAAAATTGGATTTTCAGAAATTTTTCTCCGAGGAAAATTCATAGATTTTCATAATAAGGATAATAAGATTGAGGATCTTGCAAAACAATTGGCTACACTAAGAGTAAAGGATATTTATAAGCCACATGTTGAATACACTCCATTTTATGGAGAAATTGAATTTGAAAAACGATATCTAACTGGAAAAATCAAACAAATTAAGGGAATATTATATCTTAACTTCGACAACTAAAGTTAATTTCACTTATTTTGCTTCCTCTATTTAACCGTACTGGTCCTTCACCCCATAAG
>JABXJU010000188.1 GCA_013375405.1 Candidatus Helarchaeota archaeon | reverse complement strand
TCTTCCGATCTTTGCGGGTTCACCATAGACCGCCATATCCAAGCCACGGTGAATATTGGCGAGGTGTTTCTGAATACTCAGAATGTAGCGAGACCTGATCCCGCTGAAAGGCATCGGATGAAGATAATGGAGCGAGCATTTCGTAAATGCAAGGACGCCATTATCCGAGAGGCAAGTCAATGTGATGAACTTATTGGAATTTATCCACTTTTATCTACTTGACAGATCGGAACATAGTTACTTAATAGAAATCAATAAGGAGTGCTTGTAATTAAATGGAACATTTCCTCACAAAACTCATTCATGGTGTAACGGATCAGAGTAGGCAGAGTGTTCATCGGCGTTTTATAAAATTCAGTAAGGGTGCCTTTCCGAATGGGGGACCAGTTGTTAGGATGAAAGTGTCAAAGAAGAATAACTTAGCGATAAATGGTAGTTTCGAGTATGAAGATTTAATAGGATATTATGTGGCAACGCATTTATCTGATGGTTCATGTAAAGTTGGAGGAAATATTTATACTCAACCGCGGGTATCACTGGACTCACTTCAAGATCGGTTGAAAGAGTTATCGCTTAGTGATGGTTGGGTTAGAGGGAAAAGGGGTTTGAAAAATCTTTTTGTTTTTCCAATGGATTTAGCCTTATCTCCGCAAGAATTAATCAAAATTTACGAAAATCTTACTAATGATTGTTATCTTTTACTGTCAATCACTCCCGAAAAGGGAAAAGAATGGGTGTTTAAGTCAGGTGAAAAAATTCCACCGCTTAAAAAGACATTTGGTAAGGCAGAACCATTTACGACATGCAAACCAGAAACGAAACTAAAATGTAAAAATGCAGAATTATGTGAGAAATCTGGCATATGTATTACTCAACGCACAAAGTTTTGCAGAACAAAGACATCTTCATTAAATACGGAGGAAGTAACAGATATTCTTGAATTATTTCTGCCAGATTTCCCAGAATTACGCCCTACTTTTACAGAATTACTGCTCATCAATCAATATACAATAACGGGCTTTATATTTCCAGAAGATAAGGATTCCCTTTCGTCCAAGGAAATCAGAGAAAAGATTAAAAAAGTAGGATTTATTGAAAGAATCGTATATATTGATAATAAGATGCACTCCAATAAAGTGGAATTTACTGTTTAATAGAGTGGTGCTAACTGAGAATGACGTGGGTGAGTTACTATCCATTTTTCGGAATTTTATTCATTGTCTTGGGAAGTATAGCAGCAATCTGGTTTTTAGTTCATATAGAAAAGGGTTTTCGCTTTTCAGGACTGAAGTCAGCTATCGCGATCATATTGCTATCTGTTTTTTTTGCGTTTGGAATCCAATTTCTTTTAGTAGCTTTTGGCGCGACTGGATAAATTCACTTATTAATGAATGTGTGATTTCTTGTCATTAAATTTGGGAACAACCGGTATTGGATCACATCCGGTTAATGATCCGAAGCGAGTTATTTTTGATATTTTTAATTCAAAAATTACACATCCTTACGTTCCCCAATTGAGCACTGATGATATGATTTTTCAATTCCATCATAAATTTCCAGGACTTTCGATTCAGAGAGGAAATACAATTTTAGACCTAAATACTCCAGATTTTGAAACAAAATTGAGAGAATTTAAAGGAAACTTAAAATTAAAAGCAAATTTATTCCAACCTCATGGAATAGAAGTTGAACCTGATTTTTTTAAAGCGCTTTTTAACTTTTCTGAATTCCTAAATACAGCTTCAAATCACTTTAAGGGTATTAAATGCCAAATGACCGGGCCAATTACAGAAGCGGCCAGTATAAAATTGCTTCCAGGTAATGCAAAACTCATACTAAATTCAGAATTATTTGATTTAATTGTAGACTTAACAGCGGAAATTGCACATTGGCTTTCTTATTATCTCCTAAGAATAGCTAATTCTAACAAGATATCAAAAGCAAATGTTATTTTATTTATAGATGAGCCCTTGTTTCCCCTTTCAGTAGAAAATGATATTTCATACAAAGATGCTTTAGAAAAGTTATCAAGAGTGCTTCAATTAATTCAGTGTAAGAAGGGGATCCATATATGTGATAATCCAGTAACAGTGATAGATACGATTTTGAAGTATCCAGTCGATCTATTCTCTTATGATGCAATAAAATATTCGGATTCGCTTAAAAATACTAAAATCGAAATACTACATAAATTTATTGAAAAAGGCGGTGGATTCGCCTTTGGTATTACTCCAAACACGCCTGAAAGTGTTTTTGGGGTACAAAATATCACTGGTATTATAAAAAGAGAATTAAATCCTAATGATTTTTATCCCACACCTTCTGATCTGATTCACACTTTACAAAAAAATATTCATCCAATCGCCAAGAAAGGAATTCCAATTCAAAAATTACTTTCTCAATCCTTAATTACTCCGGCTTGTGGTTTTCGTCATTTTAACATCCCGACTCCAGAGGAAGGGGAAATTTTTGTGAAACAATTGTTAGAAATTCAAGAACAGGCAGCTGAAAAGTTGAGGAATACCTATGATCTAAATTCCTAAAAAAAAGAAATTGAATCAGAATTAAAATAAAAACTAAGAAGCTTTTACCAGACAGTGACTTTTTTATGTAAGAACAAATCGGTTAATTTTGTGATATTAGTTAATTTTTCCTGAACGATCTGTTCAGCTTCATATTGTATCGTATTCCAGGTTGCATCAGCAGTAGGAAGAATACTAACAGAAGCTACCAATGGTTCACTGATTGGTTTTCCTATCTGGCTCAATATTCTAACTTCGACTTGCTGGGCTCCTTTCACATTATCTGCAATTTCACCTGCACAAATACCAGCGAGGACGTTATAAATTTTTCCTACATGAGAAACCGGATTTTTTCCGGCGGCAGCCTCGAGTGACATGGGACGATTTGGCGTTATCAAGCCGTTTGTCCGATTACCACGGCCTACCTGACCGTCGTCGCCACTTTCGGCAGATGTACCCGTGACTGTAATATATACAGTTTCTTTTTCAATGATATCAGCTGAGTTGATATCCACCGAAACGTTGAAACTTGGATCAATTATTTTTGGAACTTGATTAAGGATTTCTTCATTAATATCTTGTTTAATTGCAACATAGGCGTCAATGTCATCAACTATTTGATCAACCATTGCGGTTGCTATCGTTAAGTTGATATCTTTATTTTGTCTAAATCCCATAACTTTGATATCTTCTCCAATAGCTGGGATTCGTTGAATGGCTTCTTTTTGTAAGAATTGCTCAACTTCATATACTAATTTTTCAGTATTTGAGAACGGTGCATGTGAGACGCCGAATGATGTGTCATTCGCAAATGGAATTTGCTTGCGATAATCAAAGAGTCCTACTAAATCTTGACTACCAGGTTTAATTTTACAATCAACAATAATATCTGTTTTAAGGTTCATATATCTAAATGTTTCTTCTATGCTCTCAGTTATTGCCTCTCTAGCCAGACGATGAATTGGTACTTTTTCAAGCTTATCATCCTTCAACACATCACAAATAGCCCTCCCGATCAACGCAAAATAAATTGGTTCCACAACGATTCCACCACCAAATTTAGGTTGTGATCGGCCTCCCACAAGAGCTGCCTTATCGACATTATGATGAAGAATAGTACCAAACTGTTCAATGTACCAAAGGCTTAATTTCCTAGATAACGCTTCGGCGGCATTATCACACATTGAATCTGGATGCCCCGCACCCTTTCGTTCTACCATCTCAATCGCTACATCTTCGATATGTCTTCCGATCAGTTTTTCTACCTTGACATTTGCCATGTTTATTCACATCTACGAAATTTTAAATTATAATTCAAGTATATGATTAAAAATTTTTGGTTTTCATTTTTTTTATGAGGGGAATAGAAGTTAAGAAGGGCATTGAAATTTACTTTCCTAAAGTATGAGCAGTTCGATTTAAGTTTTAAAAAAAATGGATAAGAAAAAGGAGTGGATAAATTATCCGATCATGGAAGCCAAGCGTTCCATTCCACGTGCTCGCTCTTCAAGTTCCTTTGCACGTTCCATCTCGCCTAATTCTTGGCTTATTTTCGCAGCATCAGCAAAGAAACGTGCAGCGATTGCATATTTTCCCTTTGCCATTGCCGACTCACCTTTTTTGGTGATATCTTTTCGAATTCTGATCATTTTCCAGCGTGGCATGGCTGTAAAGGTCAGTAACGATTGTACAGCAGTTCTTACGCTATCAACAAAATCTCGGTCGCGATTGAATTGAGCCTCAATTATGTTATCGTGAAATTCAGTTCTTTTCACATTGAAGCCAACAGCCAGCAGTTGACTAATTGTATTTTCTAAGGATTCATCAGTAGAGTCAATGTCCCTCTTGCATTCTTGCATTTGGTCAAGAGCTCGATCTCCAAGAGCACCTGCAGCACGTGCAACAGGAACAGCAGTAATAACTATTTTCTTTCCTATGACGCCATAATCTCCAATTAAATTAATAACAGCTCTACGAATAATAGTATCGAATTGACTCCGTTGACGTTTTTGAACAGCTTGTATGCGGTCTGTAAATTCTTTCCGTTTTACCGTATATGAAACATCTACAAGTGAGGAAATAGTAAACCCGAGAGAATCAAGTTCGGCTCTTGAATCCCTAAATTGTTCAACTACGTCTTCTCCTGGAAGTTTTGCTGAATCTGCAATGGGTGATAGACGATCAAAAATGCGTTGAGTGCTTTCATCATAATCAAGGATTAATTGCGTAACAGCAGTACGAACTAAATCATCAAATGTAAGATGAGCTTGCTTTATAGCAACATCAGCCTCACTGGTATAATCGGCACTCTTTATGCCTTTTTGTGAATACATCGAATTAAGGAGTGTTACCATGACTGATTTAAAGAGTTCATCAATAGCTTCAAGTTCTTTACGCCCTTCCTCAAATTGTTCTCGAGTACTTTCACCTGGTAAAACTGCGGTTTTAGCAGCGCTTTCTAGTCGACGGAATAATTGACTAGCTTTAAAATTATATTCTTCGGAAAGATTACCAACTATTTCTCGAACTGTATCGTCATAAATAACTTTAATACTACCAAAAAATTCATCAAAGCGGTCATTATAACGTTTCATATAGTCTAATTTTTCGCCATAATTCAAACGTTTGTAGAAATCCATAATCCCGTCAAAGCGTTCCTTTTGCTTTTCAACCCAATCTTTTGCGCCCCGAACTGTATCGATTATTTCTTTACTTTTATCGAGTGGGTAAAGTCGGACCTTTGAAGTTTCGCGGACCTTCGTCCCATCCTTTAGTTGTTTTAGAATCATTTTAACAGAAGGTTGAAGCGAAACAATCATACCCACGCGGACATGGTCAATTTTCGCACGGGATTCGCGTGTAATAATATCTTCTAAAAGCGAACGAACTTGCTTGAATTTACGAGTAGCATAATCTGGATTTCCACGAGTAATAGAAGCTAATCCTGTGGAGTAATTATTCACCGCATCTGCGAGTGCTTTTTTGGTACGAAAAGTCCCAAATCCTGCATTTATAGCTTGAGTTGCGATATCTGAAGCTTTCGCAAAATTTCGAGCTGCAGTATCGTATAATCTTGTAGCCTCCGTATTTACAGTCGCCCTTCTCGCCTCAATGGTGTGATATGTTCCCAAGAAGATTAAACCCCGAAAAGCGCACGTATAAAACATTTCCTGTGATGGAGTGGATTCCTCAACCGTCATGGGTAGCGGGAGGCAATAATTCTTGGTGAGTACGGCTAAAAAGTTGTATTCTTGCACCATTTGCATAATTTTACGTCCGCTTACCCCATATTTTTCAAGGGGGGTGGCAACAATAGCATGCTTTTCTATTTCTTGATAATCAGGTTCCATTTTTTGAAATGCATTTTGAATTTTACTGAGTCGTTCATTAAGAGTATTTACCCGCTTGTTTGGGTCCTCAATGAATTCAATTGAGGGTGTCTCTCCAAACATCTCCTTGGCTTTTTTCTCTAAAAACCGTCTACTTTCATAAAAAGTATTATCTGCTCCGCACATTAAGCATCTTAATGTTACACCTTCGATTAATTCTGGAATTTCATTCGCACAACGAGTACAAGGCAATCGGAGCCAAGTAGGTTTTCGGTCTGGCATATTTACTATCCCCAATACATACTTTTTTTCGTTTAAAATTCTTAAAATAATAATGACTGTGAGAAATTTTATTATGTACTTGGTAATAGAAGATTTCCAATTTCTATTATTTATATATTTTTTTTATCTTTTCAAAATTGTTTGTTCATTTAAACAAAGGGAGGAAAGGTAACTTAAAAGATCTTGAATTATACTGCACAAATAATTGAAAGTAACGATTACATCAATTTTCAAATATTGGAAAAAATAAAATAATAGTATTAATTTATTATTTAACAGTTGATGCAGCATTTTGAATTATAAAAAAAGGAAGAAGAATTAATATGCCCGATGAACAAGATGAATTGGAACGCCTTCGTCATAAAAAAGTGGCACAAATAATGAAGCGAATTGAATCACAAAAGAAAGAAGAAGAATTAAAAAAGAATGAAACAGAGAAAATTGATCAATTCCTCAAAATAATAATGATGCCGGCAGCGTTGGATTATTATAATACCCAAATAGTTCCTCAGCGTCCAATGATTGCAAACCGAATACTTGAAATTCTCCAATATCTAGTTCAAACTGGTAAATTGCAAACAAAACTAAACAAAGAGGAACTTATTTTAATTGATCGAAAACTTAGTGGGATCGGGCCGAACATAAAGATTAAACGATCTGGGACAGATTACACGGATATTGCCTCAGAATTGACTAAGAAGAAATAAAATAATATCGATATTAAAACAAAAAATTTTGTTAAGGTCCGTAAAATAGTCTTATCCTAAGTTCTAAGCATCTTACTTAACATACCAGTAGCTATTTCCTTAAAAGATTCATCCACGTGTATACCGGTTTTAGCTGAGGTCTCGATATAACTACACGGAATTTTATCTGCAAAGTTCTTTACATCACTTTCTCGAACGTTCCGGAGGTCAGCAAGATCCACTTTATTTCCGATAAGAATGATTGGGATACGCCCAGTGAATCCCCATAGTTCCTTGAGCCAATTGACTACATTAGGATTAAATGTAGGGTAGCGTGTGAGGTCGAAAACGACCATCGCTCCAGATGCGCCTCGATAGAATGATTGACGGAAAAATTTGAATCTGTCCTGACCCGCTATGTCCCAAATACTTAGTGTAATTGTATGTTCATCAGTAACAACATCTTTAGTGAAAATGTCAGTTCCAATGGTCATTTTATAATCCTTGGCAAAACTCCCTTTGATATATTGTTTAATTAAACTTGTTTTACCAACTGCTGCATCTCCCAGCAACAACATTTTCAATTTAAATGATCCCAAGGCACTTTGCTCCTTTTATTTTTCACAGAACCGATTGATTTTGTTGAAATATGTTAACCTCGTACTAATTTTCAAAGGTTATTAATCTACCTTTTATTATTGGTTCTGAAATAAAAACATTATTTCAATAAATTAACTAGTTCGATATCTAAAAAGTAAGGGCCAAGGTTAGCGAAATGTCTCATAAAATTTTATCAGAGTATAAACTTACTCTTAAAATTTTGCGGAAATTTTAGAATCTCATCAAAAAAGAAAAGATTTTTTTTGCAGGATTAGCTATCGCAGACGTGGAATGCCAGCTTTAAATAACTCTTCTTTAATTAAAAAAATCGCACATTCAGTACAATATGGCTTTCCGCCAATAATTTTTCCCTCGCCTTCTTTCAACTCCTTCTGGCAATTCATCACAGAACATTTATAGGACATAAATTCACCTTTTAAAAAATCGATACGCTATCAATGCCAGGTATCTCAAGGAATTTCTTTGTAATATCTGTTATAGGCTTTTCTGTAATAATTATTAGCTTAGGGTCAGGGTATAATTCCGGGTCCTGTGCAATTATTTGGCGAATACTTACCCTTTCTTTGGCAATCAATTCTGAAACTTTAGCAATAATACCCACGGTCTTAGGTTCTGCAGAGATTTCAACTACACCAAATTCATTTTCCTTTGCAATGTCTTGGAAGGAAGGTCCTGCGGGTTTAATTTTCGAAAAAATTCTTTTTAGATATTTATCAGCAAGTACTAAATCAATTGTATTGATCACCACTCTGCGATCAACGTTAAGAGCATTCGCAATTTTTGAATAAGGAATTTCTATAGATCCGCAATAGATCCTTTTATTTTCCTTTATAGATAACCCAAATTCGAGAATAGTCCGAATAATTTTTAATTTTTTGGGATTTTTAATAAAAAACTTTTCAATTTTATTCCACATACGACCAACTTGCTTTTTATATTTAAGAATTACTAAACTATCCTAAACTAATAATGTGTATTTCTCAACAAATAAGTTAATAAATACATTTTTCGACAAATAAGCTACATTATAGTACATTTCTTGATTAATTATAAAAGTATAGGAGCATAAAAAAATGTCTAATAAATTTCTTTTAGATGAAAATGAGATACCTAAACAATGGTACAACATCAATCCCGATCTCCCGAAACCATTATCGCCTCCCATCGATGCAAAAACGAAAGAACCCGTCAATCCTGAGATGTTGATGGCACTTTTCGCCAAGGAATTAGTCATGCAAGAGATGAGCGCCGAACGATTCATTGATATTCCTGCGGAAGTCCGTGAAATTTATCGATTATGGAGACCAGATCGGAAGAG
>JABXJU010000187.1 GCA_013375405.1 Candidatus Helarchaeota archaeon | reverse complement strand
TTTAAATCAATTGAACCGTTATCTTTTTTTCCATGAGCCTTATCCACGAGTTTATCTAATTCTGTTGTACGGATTTTAGTAAATTTTTTTCCTATAATTTATAAATTTTTCGTGCAAGTATGCACCGATTAAAACGATAATTACACAGCCGACAATTTTGAGAAAAAGCATTATGCTGTCACTCCTTTTTCCTTGCTCGTTTCACTTTTTTTTTAAGGGGAAACATGGCAACTTTAGATTTAACGATCATGATGTTATGACCGCAAAAACGACAAGGTACGGAATCGTTATTGAGAGAACCGCAAATTTCACATGAGTAAAGTTTTTCAAGTATCATGCTTTTTTAAACTCAAATGAGTTGACTTAAGCTCTCTTTGATAATCTCCATGATTTCATAATGCGCTTTGTATGAGCACTTCTTATGCGCTCTGCATGCGCTCTGCATGCGCAGTGCTTTAATGCTCTGCAAAGTGCATACAAATCATTGTTTTTTATAGATTTTTGTCGATATGCTTTAATACTCTGTAAAGTGCATCTAAATTATTATTTTTAAAAGATTTTTATCGATGCGATGAAAAATTCCGTTTTCCCTTGCTTTAATACTCTGTAAAGTGCATACAAATCATTGTTTTTTATAGCTTTGATGAACGGTTCCGGTTCTCCGGTGATGACCGGATCAGGGACTCTCCTGATCGGGGACTCACCGGCACTCCTGATCAGGGATTCTCCGGCTGATGCCAGCCTGTTTCATCTGGCATGAACTTACATCCATGAACAAGCTTGAAATCGATTTCCATTCCATTCGGATTGATTTCTTTTTCCCGGTAATTTTTAGCCTTTTTTATCGTACATTTTCCCGGTTCCATAGTCAAATAGAGTCTGGCTTTCTCGATGCCTCTCGTTCCACCTAATCCATGATTAGCACCGGGATTTTTTTGTATGGCGATTACTGCAATGCCCTGATCGAGCTTATCAAAAATTCTCTTAAAATCTCCGCCGATTTTCCAGAACTCATCGTGACGCTCTAAAAAATCTATGATGTTCAAAGCGTTAGGTACTATGACATCCGAAAAATCATATGACCGTTCTTTCGCATGAAATTTCCAGTCTTTGAGTGCTATGTCATCGAATTCACTCAGGCGGATTTTGAACTCCTCACTTCCCATTTCACTTGAAAAGTAATGAATATCGTATTTGTACATATTCAATTTTACGAGGTTCAGAAGAAAACCTGTTTTTCCGCTGTTGGGTTCACCGGCAAGAATAATTAGATTACCGTGACAGATTTTTACTAACTTTTCGATCCCCAGAGGGAATTTTATTTCAATCGGGTCTATCATGGCATCCAGCCAATTTATATCTTCACTTTCGCTATTAACGAGTCTGTAATGTCCGTGCCTACTGCCTGTTCTCTCGATAATCCCCGATTCATGTAATATTTGAAAGACTTTTCTCCTTGTTGCTTTTTTACGTTCCGTGACGATTAAGAGTTCTCTGTCACATTCCGAAACGTGAAAATCACGTGTTGTCATACTCACCCATTTTTTGATTTTCGCACTGAGACTTTGTCTCTTTTTAAACATGAATTTTTTAATAACTGATAATTGATTTTCAATGTTGTCGACAATATCTGCCGGATTATTATTATCATTTAAACAGGTTGTTTCAGTCACAATTGCAAGGTTTAGTAGTTTTCTCCGTGTAGCATACTTTTTTAGTAAAGCTATGTGAGACAAAAAATTAGCAGTTGTGCAAGTTTCGTTCATTATGTGTGCTATAGTGATTGCACCACCTATTTTATCAAGCTGTTTATTTTCCCGGAGCTTCTCTGTGAGTGTCTCCTGATTAATATCCTCACCGTGCTCATGCAGGTTTTCTATCGCCTTAAAAATAACCTCATTTTGAGGCTTGTAAAACAATCCTTCACCGGCTTCGATTACCTGTCGTACAACTGTTTCCGGCTCGATCATCATTTCGGCTAAAATTGCCCGTTCAATGTCCGGCTGACAGGGGATTTCAGTATTTTTAATTTCCATTGTACATTGCCTCAGAGATTAGCGTGAAAATGAAAATGATTTTTTATATAAAAACCGTGATAAAAAACTCTTTATCATGAAAGATAGTGATATATTATTTTTGAGTCAAATAGAAAATCTTTCACCGGCTTCAATGACCTGTAGCACAACGGTTTCCGGCTCAATCATCAGGTCATTTAAAACCATTTACAGGTATTTTCAGTGATTTTAGTGATCTTTTGTTCACTACTTTAAAAGATTTATTGGTGAAAAAACTTCCTGTCACCACTTTTGTTAGTAATCTCTACTAACTTATATCCTCCCCCCCCCCGGAGGGACGTACTATGTGTACCGCTTTTGTCTCCTTTTCCTTGTAGAAGCCCGCCGTTTATACATTCTCTGAACAATTTTCTCTGCGTTCTTTCTGGGGAATCCCTTATCTCTAAGGAGCTTCCTTGCCTCTGCCGGTGTACATGATCCCCTGATAGCTTCATCAAGGGTACGAGCAAGGCGTCCATCGAAGTAGATAGCTTCATCCGGGTTACTTTCGGGCAAGTTAAGCATGAGGTATTTTGAGTAATGATCCGGGCGGTAATCAGAGCCTCTTTTACCGGCTCCATGAGTTTCAAATGTATTGATGTGTTTCAGATAGTAATTTTTATCGCTCCATTCTTTCAATTTCTTGCAGGGAATTCTGACAAGTTCCCTGTGTTTCCGGGATGAGTAATAAGCAATGTTTTTTGTCAGGTGTTTAGCGACCGGCAATTTATGATCACAGTGATCGAGTGCAAAGCAAATATAGGCATAGGAGAGGAACTCACGTTCTGAGCAGTGAATGTCTGCCGGTAGTATTCCAAGTTTTTCAAAGTGATCATAGATACGTTTTCCCTGACCGGAGATATGTGTAAAGACTTTTTCAGGGTTACGGAGATAGTCTTTCGAGTTTCCTTTGTGATTATCACGTATAAATTCACTTACAAATCGTATGGCATCATTCAGGGGAACTTCCTTTTGGTATTGATCAACAAATAGAATGTATTGAGCCCTGTCACGTAATCCCGGTGTGAGTCCGTTCTTGATAAGGTTCTGGACTTTTTTATCACTGAATCGAAAAGTGTGCCTGTGAGGTTTTGTCTCGTGAGAAAGCTCGATCTTAACAGGTGTTACATGACTGCTTTGTTGTGATTCGGGTATATCAAGAAACAGGTCAAGATTTTGCAGATCGTAATACGGTAAATTGTTTAGATCGAAAATATTCAGATTCCAGAAGTCATCGACCTTGTCTTCCCAGCTTATGAGATTCCGGCAACAATCATAGACGGGATTCTGATCTTTTCCGAATGGAAATCGGAAGCCCTGTTTTGTTTGTGGATAGACCTCAAACAATCTTTTATCAGTATAGGATTTGAATGCTTTTTGAACATAGGGAATCGGAATAAGGCCGTTTCGAGAGAGAAGTAGAAACAGGTGATATGAGTTTCCGCTGGGTGAAGTATAAAGCCTCGAATTTGCCGTTGTAGCCTTGATAATCGAGCAATATTCATAAACATAATCGAGTGGTTTATCATCGAAATCGAGGGCTACATACCGGGTAAGTTTCTGATAACGTCCACCGCACCAAAACTTTTGATAGAGATGTCCATGAATTAACCAGTCATATGGTGGATAAAACTCTGTTTTCCATTCTCCTGAGAGTGATTTTTTAATATGGCCGGAAGGTTCTGTTACGAATAAATATTTGTATCTCTCAAAAGGGTTATCGGAGAAAAGAGAAAGATTTTCCTTGCGGTTTTTGAGATCGTCTATTATTTTATTTTCCGTTGGATTCATGATTTTTTTTCTCAGTTTTCTTAATAAAGGGCTTTTTAGCGGGAGCCCTTTATTTATAGACATATGTGAAATTTACTCTCTTACTTTTTGATTTCTTTGTTTTGCAATTTCTAACATTTTTCTTCGATATTCACCTGTAAATTTCTTGGAACAAACAAAGCCAAGATTGTGAAAATATTTTTTTATATCATCGTGTGTCATGTCTTCTGTTATTACGATTTCTGAAACTGGATACATTTTAAAACTCTCCCGGTGATGGTGATTGTTTCAGAACTGGAATATTGACTGAAACATCAAAAGAGTATCCACAAATTACCTTGTTCATTTCCTGATTGCAATCATAATTTTAGACTTTCAATCATGATTATATGAGTCGGGGATCCTCTCGATCGAGAGGATCCCCTGAGCTGTTAATTCAATTCGAGCCGGAGAATCCCTGAGCTGGTGATCCCCTGCATGCCCTGATTGCTCTGGGAACGAATTATTCCGTTGGCCAGGGAATCTTGATTTTAAGCGTACCGGTTTTGGTAACGGGTTCTTCTTGTCCCCCGTCTGATTGAAAAGTGACCGGAATAATATTGCTTATAGCACCATATTTAAAATAATCATAGACGGCATAGTTACTTAATTGTTCAGGTAAACGATAAAAATAATCACTGTAAGAAGTCACAGCAAAAACAGCATAGTAAAAGGTTCCGGGTTCATGGCTGTTGAATGAAATTTTTAAATCAGAACCGGAATAAAAAGTGGTAGAAAGACTCCTTGAATAATCATCAATAAACTCCGAAGTTGGACTTTCTTCAAGATAATACGATTCAGTGAGGTAAACACGATTCCAAGAAAAGGTATAAGAGGAATCTTCGGTATCGATGGCTGTTATGAATGATAAAACAGGCGCCGTATCGGACATCGTAATTTCAACAGACGTAACAGTATCTTCCAAGACAGTGACGTTATTTTTTCTTCCGGTGTAAAGAGCATCGGGTGAATACCAGTTTGTAGCTACAATCTCAAGCCGGTATCCGCTCACAGCATTGACAGTCAATTCTGCCGTACCGTACGATCCTTCATGTTCAAAACTACTGTGAGTGACTTCTTTTCCCAAGCGATACAGGTATGCGGTGATTTCATCAGGGGCGCTACGTGTAATTTCAGCATTTTTCCCGATCACACCTGCAGGCCATACGACATTGACAATTAAAGTGCCTGTTTTTCCCTGTATGCCGGTATTGCCGGTCGGTTCCCGGAAACTTTCACATCCGAAAACAAGACAGACGGTCAAGATTAAAACGGATAAAAGTCTCATGGTTTCACTCCTTTTGTATTCGTAAATAATAAGGAAAATTAAGATTAATAAAGATAGAATTTCCATGATATTCTCCTTGTTAATTTTTAGTAAATATTAGGGATCGAAATCAGGGCTAACGAGAACAAGTAAAGTAGCCGCCTCGGCTAAACTCATGGAGTCCAAGCTTCCAGCATCGTCAATCTCTATCATTTCATCAATTGATGTTACTAACAAACGAGCCTTTTTCTTTAGTTTATCGAAATCATCATGAGAATTCAAATGACCTTTCCATTTAGTAGCGGTTAACCAGTCTCCTGCGGTCGCAAGTTTGTTCCGGTAGGTAGCTTTTTTCCATTTTTTCCAAGTTGTATTATGAAGATTTCCGCCTTCAAACCACTGCATTGAAGTTTCATGTGTTTTTTGCTTTTTAGGAATTTCAGGAGAATCTAATTTAATAGATGAGGTATCAGAATAAATCTCATTTTGAGATTTTACTGTAGTCAATTTTCTGTCAAATTGCCGATTATTTCTTGAAGTTTTGACTACATTATTAAACACACATATTATGATAAAAATAATGAAGATTATCAATAAACAGCCACATCCTTTTTTCATTTTAAAATCCTTTCTCATGGTGTTATTTCTTTTGGTTAGTGCCGAACTTCAATTTATTGACTGCGGTCATTTTATCGCTTGAACTCGGATGAAGATAAATCTGTGTGCTTTGAAGACAGGTGTGTCCAAGGATTTCCTGTACAATTTTGATATTTGACTGTTCGAGAAGCTTTGTAGCGAACGTGTGTCTCAGCTTATGAGGCTTACAAGGTTGTTGTATCGATGCGATAGCATGCCTTCTGAGTATTTGCTGGAAATCTCTCTGTCCGAGGCGTTTATTTGTATACTTGGAACGAAACAGAGGGGATTCTCCGCCGGTGATTCTTTTTGAGTTAAATTCATCAATGATGTAAAATTCAAGAATGGCTCTGATATTATCATTCAGAGGTATTTTGCGGGGTTTTTTACCTTTGGCGATCTCAGCCGGTAGATCGAGGATACTAACAGTAGTACCGAAAGGATATACATTTCCGATATTGAGTCCTACAACCTCTGAATTTCTCAGGCCTGTTGAAAGCGCAAATAAGATCAGGGTATAATCCCGGTGTCCATGCTTCATAGCTTCCTGCAGGAGAAGATCGATCTCATCATCGAGAAGAATTTCGGGGGTTTTCTTATACCAGCGTTTTGGTTTCGGGATTCCCGGACATTTAGAATTTTTTTGTTTTTTCATAAAGATCGCTCCGTTGCTGGTGGTTGAAATAGTGTATCGAGAGATTACAGAAGATAAAATATAGTGGAAAGTAACACAAAGTCAAGGAAATAATTTAGATATATATTTATTCTTTTAGTATATGTGCTGGTTGCATTTATATGTTATTTTTTAACAATTCATAATAATTAAAAACATTTGACAATCTCGTATTCTGCACAAAATACGAGATCGCCGGATCAGGATCGCTACGTCCGGACTGATCAGGAAGGGTAAAAAATCATCGAGAATCAATTTGAGTAAGTAGTGTACCTGTCTCTAAAAATTATCTCAGGTCGAGGCATAGTTAGGTACGACTCGATGTGAGATAATTTTTTTAAGGTAAGCAGACTCACGATTAAGAACCTTCACGGTTATTCTGGTGATGTTCTTTGAATATGTTTACCGAAAAATGAATAATAATTCAGATCGTGTCTCAGATCGACAGGATTAAAACGTGTTTTTGGGTAGTGCTTGGGGTCGGCTCATTATGAGATCGTTCATCTGAGGGCATGCCAGAGGGCAAGGATCGGATTTTTGATGAATATTTTTATGAGATCGGCAATTTTTTAGATTACGGTCAGAATTTCGATATTATAGCCTGACAGCCATATTATGCTTTTCATATATATAGAAAAATTACGATCTATGCCTTTTTTTGATAATTATTTACACTTATTTTTTTAAATATTGGCCGGCATGTTGGCCGGCATGTCTCAGATCGACAGGTTAAAAGTGCGGTTTTCGGTAGTGGTATACTATGCCGTGAGGTGAGATCGTTCGTCTGAGGGCATGACAGGGGGCAATGATCTGGTTTTTTATGAATATTTTGGTGAAATCGGCAAAATTTCAGATTATAGCCGGAATATCGAAATAAAAACAAGACCGTATGAAACAGGTGATACACTCAAGTATCAGGGCTGAACATACGGTCGTCACAGTTAAGACTTGACCTTTTAAAAGCTACAAGCTTAAAACGATCTGGATTAGACTTACCCGTGAAAAAAGTCAAGTCAAAACAAACAAACAAACTTGTTCGTGAGGGAAACAAGTAAAAATAGAACAAGAGTAATATACTAATTTCTGTTGAATTGTCAAGCGGTAAATATGTTGAATTGTTAATATTCGATTTGAGATAAAAGGATCGGGGACTATCAGGATCAGGGATCATCAGGATCGAGGTTTCTCCTTATCAAGGGAATCCCAAATTCCCAGCTCATAGAGAGCATCAGGGGATAATCAAAGGAAACATCCGGGAGAGCATCAAGATTTCTCAAGCTCAGGGAGATCATAAGGGTATCATCAAAGGGAACATACGGGAGAGTATCGATGCTTCTCCAGCTCAGTGAGATCATCAGGGGATCATCAGGGGGAACCTCCGGGAGATCATCAAGATTTCTCCAGCTCAGGGAAATCATATGAGGATAACCATGAGGAACCTCCGGTAAATCATCATTAGTAAATTCCGGGAGATCATCGAGGTTTCCCCAGCTCAGGGAGATCATCAGGGGATCATAAGAGGGAAAATACGGGAGATCATCAAGTTTTCTCCAGCTCAGGGAGATCATCAGAGGATCATTAAGGAAAACTTTCGGGAGAGCATCGAGGTTTCTCCAGCTCAGGGAGATCATCAGGAGATCATCAAGGAAAACTTTCGGGAGAGCATCGAGGTTTCTCCAGCTCAGGGAGATCATCAGAGGATCATCAAGGGAAACTTTCGGGAGAGCATCGAGGTTTCTCATAATCAGGGACTCACCAGCTCAGGGACTCTCCGGATCGGGGACTCTCCGGATAACCTGAAATGAAACATATTCAAAATTCTTGATACATAACGTTTGTTTTAATTTTTACACTGGTTTTGGGCAATTCCGGTGTAAATGTTCCGGTCCGGAGCTGCCGGATCCCAGCTCCCTGCAGGCGATATCTTGAAACGTTCGTTTCGTTTTTTTGTTTACATAAGTTACGGCCAGAATTGTCTCGATGACACTATTTTACACCATCTCACCACTCTATTTAAAAAAGACAGAGGCGACCGACTTATGTGTCTTTCAACTGCGGTCGCATGCCATATTTACATCTTATTTCCTGATTTTTTCCTGATAAATTTTGCCTTTTTTTCTTTCAGGATTCCGGGAAAAAAAAGCAAATTAGATATTGTTTCAAAAAAGTCTTTCAAATTTCGTAAAAGTTTCACAATTATTTTTTAAACCTATTTTTTAGAAATCTGTTTTTGTGTTTTTGATTTTTCTGACGGTTTAAATCAATTGAACCGTTATCTTTTTTTCCATGAGCCTTATCCACGAGTTTATCTAATTCTGTTGTACGGATTTT
>JABXJU010000186.1 GCA_013375405.1 Candidatus Helarchaeota archaeon | reverse complement strand
ATCTATATTCTTAGAATTAATTCTAAATCTCCAAACAGTTTGTTGGCTAATACCTAATTCTTTAGCTATTTCACTATCTTTCATTGTAAGTATTTTTTTAACAGCATCCAACCATTTATCCGATGTAATAAGAGGTTTTCTACCCCTCTTTAAACTGAGTTCCTTATTAGAATAAAAATACTCAGTTGCATCTATGTCTAATTGACTAGTTAATCTTTCACTCATCGGAGATGACCAATAAATATTTTTCCTCAATGCTTATAAACAAAATGTATCTTTCTTTCAGAATGGAGATCAGGATTGGGTTTCTCTTATCGGAGATGACCAGCCTGATCCTGGTCTCCACCTTGTACGCATCGGATGTCTTGCATGAAACATTAGGACATAATGGTGTTAGAAGGATTCATTTTACTAGCACGTGTAGTCTTCTCCTCGCGAGTTTTACTAATATTTAAAATGTAAATGAACATTGATTGCTTTTTCTCGGGTTTTTCCATTGTCATTCATAACATATTTGATGTAAAATGGTTAATAAATTGCTAAAACATTAATATTTTTTCAAAGAAGATGGAATAATCATAATTAATTTTTTATACTCATAAGAAAAAGACCTGCAAATCTTCCTGCATTTTTTTAGTAATTCATTTACCTGCAGACTTATATAGTTTTTTTATGACACAAATGCATAGAGATAAACGCTATATTAATCGTGGCAAGCTGAACATACTTTCAGGAAAGGAATGGCTTAAATTTACTAGGAGCTGGTTTATAATTAGATCACGACCCCAGCTTGAAAAAGTATTTCATCCTGCAAGTTTTCCTGAGAGCTTTGTAAGAAAATTTATATCTTTTTTCTCAAAACCAGGTGATTGGGTCTTTGATCCATTTGCAGGTTCTGGTACAACTTTAATAGTAGCAAAAAAATTAGGTAGAAATTCTGTAGGCATTGAATTATATGAAAAATATATTAATCTTACAAAAAAAAGGCTTATAAATGAAAACAAATGTGAGGAAGTAGAATCTATAATAATAAAGGGTGATTCTAGAAATGTTATTGATATAATTAAGAATCTAGATATCCCATCAATGGATTTTTGCATAACTTCTCCTCCTTATTGGAATCAATTATTTAAAAACACTGAGCGACATAATAATAGGTATATTAATGATTTAGATTGTACATACGGAAACAATATTTTAGATCTTGGTATTATTGATGATTATCATGAATTTTTAGAACAACAAAAATTTATTTTTGAAGATATATATGAAGTCATGCGTAATAAATCATATTTAGTTATAGTTACAAACAATGTTTATAAAGAAGGCAAACTTTGGCCTCTGGCTTTTGATACTTTAAAAACCCTATCTAAAAAATGGGTACCAAAAGATGAGATGATTTGGTGTCAGGAAGATAAAAAATTATTTCCATTTGGTATGTTTAGTAGTTATATAGGAAATAGAGCTCATCATTATTGTTTAATATTCCAAAAGAAAATTTAAGATGATAAATTTATAATTTTTTTTCCTGGTTGATTTCCTTGTTTAGGAGGAAGATTAATGTATAGAATGATTTCCTGTTCTCCTTCTGCTGAAGTACCTAAAGTCATGTATTCAAATTCTCTAAAATATGTTTTGAGATTTTCTAAAGTAATTGACTTAGGGAGTTTTAAAGGATATCTTTTTATTTCGTGATAATTATCATTAAGTATTTCAATCATTCCATCAAGGTTTTTTATAGTAATGAGTTTTTTATAATTTTCATCAACTTTTGTACGTTCATGTATATAAACTATTTCTACTTCATTTTCTGTGTAAAAGATATTTTTTTTTAAACATATTTTTTTATATGAGTCTTTTTTATTCTCTTCATAACAATCTTTGGGTAAACCTCTTCTTAATTTACCTAAGGGTTTACAATAAACACTAATTTCTGATTCATTTGAAACTGTATGTAACGGAATTTTTTTTAAAAAAAATACATTTCCAAATGATATTGTACATTCTCTTTCTTCAATTAATTCTGATGATATATAATCAACATAAGTATATATTATTTTGCTATCTTTTTTTGGTCCATATTCAAATACCCATGCTATGAACGGAATAAAAGTAAAAATAATAAAAAATAATGCCCCAATAGGATCTATCACAAAGATAATAACATATTTTTTTTTCTTATACAATATTAATTACCTCATTCAGGATAACACTCTTCTACTAAATTTGAGTCGATAACATGATAAACATCAGATTTATCTATAAGTTTATTTAAAGTCGATCTACAAATTAGTAATATATTAGAAACTATTCCTTTAGATTTTTTATGGATTAGAGATATTGCCTCATCATTAAATGGACAGAATGAAGGATTACATTCTGGAAACTCTTTTTTAGCAACATTCCCCGAAAAATTTAACACTCTTGCTGAAAATAGATATTTTTCTATTAATTCTTGCACATCCGATTTTTTAAAAGGTTCTAATATATGCCAATTACCTTGTAATCTCCGTACCAAAGCTGTCGGTTCTCTTGTTAATGCGCTCCACTGTCTTTGAGCTATGGAAAAATAGAAACACACGTTCTGAGGATGTTCATCTATTATTTGTCTTAGGTTATCTTGATATCGAGCTCTCCGTATTGGTGATATAAGAGTAATCTTTTCTAGTTCATCAATTAATAAAACAATATTTTTTATACCAATAAGATGTAATAGCTGTACAAAATCGCAGAATAAGGAATAAGCGTTCTCCGTGTCAATGGAAGTTGTTAACATACTTAAAGTTTCTTTTTCTTGACGATCTAATTTTTCTCCTATAAACCATTTCCAACTTGCTATACCTTTATCTGGATGACTCATGTGGAGAAATGCCCTAACAACATCTGACTCTTGAATATTTGTAAAGATAGTTTTTCTAATATTAGTAAACATATCTTTGTATCTTGAATTTGTCAAAATCTCTTCAGCATTATATGTTTCTTGATCAATTTTTTCTTTCATTTCTTGATTTATTATATATTCATGATACTCAGGATTTGTAGACATTAATTCTAATATTAAATCTGAGGACAATATTTGTAATAAATCTCTTCCAATATCATCAATAAAACCAAGAAATAGATATTTGAATTCTTCACCGGGAGTTTTAACATAAATTGCTAATGTACCATCTTCTCTATTAAGAAGTTGAGTATTGACGCTATTTTTGAATACCTTAAATAAGTGACTTTTTCCACTTCCATACTCTCCAACCATTACTGTTAATAAACTTGATCCATAATCTACAAGCTCAGCAATTACATTTTGAAATCTAACTATTTCATTTTCTCTGTTGGCCGTAAATAAAGGTACATCTTCCGGAATTCCAATAGCAGGGAAGGGGTTTCGAAGTAGGTAGAATTTGCTGAAATCTCTTCTTTTGCGAAACTTTAAATCGATGATACCTGTACTTTCCATTTTAACTCACCATTATTCTCAGAAAAGCATATACTCGGTTATTATACATGAAGTTTTTCTTGTTCGCAAAGTATGAAGTCGGAGCCCCATAAAGTCTAATTTGTGCTTCGTATTCCGAATCTAAAAGTTTACGAAGATATTCATCAAATTCGTCGATTGACCAATTATACTTAATACAAAATTTAGATGTAAGATCTCTGATATCGACAAATACCTTATCGATTCCGAAAATTTCAGAACTTGTAAGTTCGTTGTAATAACTATTTAGAATATTCCAAAACTTATCTAAGTCAATATCTTTTTCTGATGGAATTTCTATTATCCAAAATTTATCTTTTAGATTATCTATCAAACCCGCTTCAATTGACCAAGAAATTAGAGCTCTTGCAGGGATTTCTTTAAATTTCTCATATAACTCTTTTCTAGAACGATGTGAGCATTCACTAATAAATTCAAGAAAATTCTGAAAAAGATTTCCTTTATTGGGATTATTTAATAAAATATACCTAAGGATTTTTTTATATTCATTAATGTCGGATTTTTGGAGATTTTCACATAGTTGTTTACCAAGATGAGATAGAGTATAAAGACCTTTACCTGATTCGACAGGACTAAGAATATTAAAACTTGTAAGAGAATAAAAATGTGTATGCGCATGTTTTATATGGATTGGTTTAGTATATCGCCCAATAATTTCCTCATATGTCGATTTATATCTTTGCAAATCAACTGTTCTGCCATAAAATTCACATGCAGCTTTTATTGTCTCTCTAGGATCTTCAACAAGCATCATACCTTTTGACGACCGTCTTGAATGCCTAGTCACAGTAGCCGCCCTTCTGAAAATATTAAAAGAAACAATAATCTAAAAAACATACGGCTTTTCTCAACCCCATTATATTAAATCTGACTCACATTTTACTCTATAGTTTATACGGTTTCTTAATCTATAAGTGAGTCTCGGGCTCTTGGCTATGGGCTTCGGGCGCGCGCGGAGAGTTTTGCGCAAGCGAAGTAAAAAAATAAAGAAATCTTTAACTCCATAACTTTCTCTTATTAGATACGGACACGCGAAATGTTTCAAAACGTACAAACCAAAAATATAAAATTTTATAATGACGGCATTTCAATTAGAACCTTAAAAGAACATCAAGAATATACTAAATCCCCTAAATATCAAAAGATTTTAATGGATTTAAAGGAATTAAGTGAAAAAAGAAAACGTGGAAGAAAAGAATATAACGCTCGTAGATATAAACTTGAACAGAATATAAGAGATTTAACATTTATAGACGGTGATTTAAGCACTAATTTTCAACCTATAAGAAATGATAGTATCCCCAAAATTACATTGACAAGCACAGGTAAAATTATACTACAATCTGATAAGGAAAATCTAATATAAATTTAATTATGACTATATTTTAAATAATTTGTTTACATATTCGCTTGTTTACCTGTTTAGAAATGTGCGTGATGGTTCTATGTTACTCAGATAGAAAACAAAAAATGATTTTGCAACAAAACAACTGCGCGCGCCTGTGTAAATAGGTATTTTTCTACTAAGTTCGAATCCCACCCGGGGGCGTTGGTTGGCATGTTTTTACTTTGAATGGTAGCCCCTTTTGGCAGGAATCGGTTGGGGAGAAGCGATTTCCGGGCTCATTTCGTCGGATGGCTTTGCTCTCACACGTAGATGAGATACCACCTCACTATTCAGAAGGGGTTTTTCCCATCTCCTTTTTATGATCGAGCTCATGGTTTCCCTTAGCTGAGTTATTTTTGCGTAGAATTATCTACTTTTCTATATGTTTATGTTTCCGTGATGCTTGAGCGCAGTGGAACATTTCGTCATTGTGGTTCTTTAACTTAAATTGAATCGGAATAATGTTTAAATTACTCATAAAATTGTAATTCTGTAAATGTACGCGCTTTTTAACTATAAAATGGAGAAGTGGCTAAACTAGCGGTTGTGCGCCTGATAACCTAACAAGATTTCTATATTCATCAATTGTCATATCAAGATAAGCTCGGGTAAAAAATGGATGTGGGTATATCCTCCTAAATTCACTAATAGATACTCGTCTTGGGAAAAGGGATAATGAAGAAGGTTCAAATGTTATATAATATGGATAAACTTTAGTACGTTCAGGTTCGAATTGCCTTTTCACACCTTTGTCAACTCTGGCATGTCCAAGATGTAATCCAAAAAATCTGAATACGACAATTGAACCAATTGGGACTTTACCCATTGGAGGATAACTCAATTTTGTACGTATATGATAGATACCATTTCTTTTTTTACTTGGTACTGTATTTTCTAGAAAATCTTCAAATTCTTGTAAAGAGCTAAACTCTTCCCTCGAAGCGGGAAAAATAATATATCTTCTAGGAATCACATCCATGTTATTGCAATTTTTTAGTTTCAACTATTTAAAAATATTGATTAAAGATACCATAAAATTTTAAATGCAAATTACATTAAAATAAAAATAGTTTGGAATCTGTAAAACCATGTATATTATGTGGAAATCATGTTAAAATAAATCAAAATGGATTTTGCGAAGATTGTAACACATTTTTTAAAAAATTACTGGATGATATATATTCTACAAGACCAGAGAGAAAAAGAGACCTAGATCAATTTGGATTAGATTACGATTCTGTCATAGCACAGAATTTGTTTTTAAAGACAGAATATAAAAGGCGCTCCGCTGCTTTTTTGGGGGGGTATGATGGAGTCGGATTATTAGCAACACAATTCGATGAAGCCAACGTGTTACTGATCGATATCGATGAAAGGGTTATAGATTGGTGGATTCAGGTAGGTAGAGAAATCGGATTTGAAGTTATTGGCATTCAATACGATGTTAAAGAACCAATAAATGAAAAAATATCAGATGTGGTTAATTCAGTTCAGATTGATCTTTGGCGAACAGATCCGCCTTTCAATTGTCCAGGAATATTTAGTTTTCTTTCAAGAATATTTCATTTAAACCAAATTCAAAAATCACCTATATTTTTGTGTATTCCAATCGGAACTAATTGGACTCAGCTTTTAAAACACCAGGTTTGGTCATTTTTACAAAAAAGTGGTATGAAAATAACGGAAGTTTCACCAACGTTATATAAATATCCAGACCCAGAAGGCCCCAATTCTTTTGCATTAAAAATTATTGTAGAAAAATATTTATGTTTAATAAAAAATTACTCTATTGAATTTGATATTAATCGCATCACAAAAAAATTTGCTGATAGCCCTTTGGGTTGCGGTCAGTTTGAAATTTGCAGATCTTGGAGGGATATGTGGAAGAAATAGGTTTAGCATCGTTTAAATATGTGAAGATGGAGATGAAATGAAAATGGTTAAAAAAACCCAATTCAAAAGAATTGGCTGGAAAGATACCAACAATTTTCGTGTTGGACTATATCGTAAAGGAAGTCGGATTTACGAGATCCCAATAGATGAGACAGATTATTTAATTACTGTAACAACATCGCCAAAACGATGGTTCAATAAAAATTTAGTAGTTCCCATAGGTGAAAGTGACGAAAAGGGGAACCCTATTTATAAGGTCTTAGACTTAAAGAAAAAATTCAGAAAAAATGACAAATTAATAAATTCAAAGTAAAATGTACATTTATCTTATGCACACGACCTTCTATTAGTTTGTCTAAATCAAACAATTCAAATCAACTGAGTTATATTTCTAGTGATATCCTTTGAGTATGTCAGAGCCAAAAATCAGTCGCGTGCGTGAGCACAGGTTGAGGGTGTTGTTTGAGTTTGGAGTAGAGGACGGCAGAACAGGGATGTTTTTCGTTGGGTGAGGAGGAGCCTGAGTAGGATCAAGGGGGATGTGGGGCAGCTGGCGATAGTAGCGAGAAGGCTTCAGGCGGATGGGAAGTAGTACGAGAAGACGAGTCTGCCACGCGAGCGGCGACAGGACTAGCGTGGGCAAAGCATCTAAAGTATCTGGCTTCGATGAGGATCTTCGCGTTTTTGGGAGGCATTCGGTGGAGCCGATTTCAAACCTCATCATTAAATTCCAGTTGCTCTGCTCTTCAGTCCAGTGCACGCGCATCTATTACACATGTGAATGTGTGTTTTCATTCGAATTGACCGTAGTATGAGTTCAGGTATTCGACCACTTCTTCTCGCGCGACGAGGTCACGACTTATCTCATCCAGGACTTCCTCAGGTATACTACCCTCCTCCACAAGGTGGACGCCAGCTGACCTGATGGCATAGAGGATGGAGTCCACAGGGAGTCCCCTCCGTCGGAGATGTCCTAGGAACCAGCCGTAGGGCCGGAGTATCGCCCCCGCGAACTCCCTCCCCATGTTCTTGCATGCCGCCTTGATGTGGGCCACGAGGGGGTCGAAGTTGTCCATCTCGGTGAACCCGGAGGCGGACACCAGCACGAGCCTCCCCGCCTTGACGCCCTCGCGCAAGGGGTGCCGGCAGTGGTCCTCCCTCACCTCGAACCGGCCCCTCAGCAGAGGCACCAGGCGGTCAAGCAAGGTCTTCATGGGACCCGTCATGCCGTCGACGTACACTGGCGTGGCGAGCACCAGCATGTCGGATTGGGCTACCTCTGGGAGGAGGGACTGCATGTCGTCGTCCTGCACGCACTTCCCCGGGGTTTGCCTCCAGCACGAGAAGCACCCCAGGCACGGATTGATGTCAAGCCTGTACACGTCCCTCCTGGCGACCTCTGCGCCCGCCTCCCTGAGGCCCTCCTCGAGGTGTTGGAGCATCGTGACGTGAACCCCTCTCTCGGTATGAGGGCTACCATTCAAGACCAAAACCTTCACAAATGTTCACCAAGCACACAAGGAATGTCAGGGCTCAATAAAAAACTTCCATTCGCGTGCAAATTCCATTTGCACTAGGTACTTTTCTACAAGTTAGAAGCCCGTCCTGGGCTAAAATAGTAATTAATTTGGAGTTTTTTGAAATTGGCTGTCACTCGCCATTCATCGAAGAGCGTCGATTGTGCCGAATGCTTTGCGCGCGCGATACGTTATCAATGGGAGTGGAGCGACTTCGACTTTGAAAGTATGGCCCAGAGACGAACCTTGAGGCCTGGTGCGACTTGCTCTCGGTGGTGACGGTCTTCGAGGGGATGGGCGTGCTCGTCAAGAGAAAGCTCGTGGACGTCGAAATGGTGAACGAGCTGATGCTTGGCTTCATCACACGTACCTGGGAGAGGATAGAACCGGTCATCACCGAATACAGGGAACGCTTTGAGTGGCCTCAAGCGCTCAAGTGGTTCGAGCATCTCTACAATGAGATGAATGAGAGAGAACAACTAGCCCAAAAATAGGGCGGAGAACATTCTTCATCCCTTTTTTATACAATTTGCCAAGTGATTCTGTAGAAACTTCTCTTCGTGGAAAAACACTGGCTCAAATCCTATTCC
>JABXJU010000022.1 GCA_013375405.1 Candidatus Helarchaeota archaeon | reverse complement strand
TATTCACGAATCCCAGTATCCCAGGGATTTTTATAATAGCGTAAAGGTATATTAATTGTTTCAGTTTCTGCAGGATCTATCATAAAGATTTCTTCTTGATTATTGAATCCGTCGCCATATCCGACAATTTTTATGTGAAGCTGTGTTACTTTATTGTTTTGAACTTCAATTGCGATAAAAGATCCTTGATTTTGAGCCAATTCTGATGGAACGTGAATACTAGTAACCTCTATCGAAGATTTCACTTCAATTTGAAAAGTCAAGGAAGCATTTTCAAATTCTAATGTGTAATTAACCCTTTCGATGACAATTTCACCTGAATACACTCCATAGGGGATATCATTCTTTACAATTAAGGGGAAATAATACTCTTGCCAAGTTGAAGGCTGTAAGACTTGAACCATTGAGTTTTCTTCCAATGCGGCACAATCAATCTTAACTGATATATTAGAAGTTTCCCATATCTTTCTGTGCTCGAATTCTATCACTGCATATCGCACATCGTCTTCAGCTACCCACGTGGGCACATAATAATTTCTAATAATTGCAGCAGAAACTATATTTATGAAAAAGAAGGAATCCCGAATGACTTTATTTTCATAACTAACGTTAATATAGATAAAATATGTCCCTATAGTCGTACGTTCATCTACCTCAGCTTCAATTAAAAAGGAATTATATCCAGTCGTTAAATTCTTTGAAAGGGTGATTGGAATTAATACCCCCTCAGAAGCGATCGAAATATCTACCGTTAAATTAGCTTTCATTCGGTGCTTGAGAGTAACATTGCATGGAACCTTATCACCTTGCCCGACAAATGGCTCAAGTGGATAGAAGAATGGTATTGAGACGCCATAATCGATATTTATCGTTATACTAGCGTCTGTAGAGGCATACCATGTAATTGGACTGATTAAGTTATTTGCATGAGACGTATATACTGTAACATAATAAAGCCCAAATAATTCGGCGATATTTGGGATAGGACCAAAGATGAATTGTCCCCATCCAGTAGAATTCGTTATCACTAATTCAGAAAACCAAATGGTTGCATTTGGAAAATATACTGTAAAATTTAAAGTAGCTCCAGGAATTCCTAATAATGTTTCATCATCCATATATAAGATTTCAATGATTACTACATCCTCTCCAATTGTATATTGCCAATAATTTTCACTTGGGACGTAATCACCTCCAACCCCCCAAATTATCGGAATAGAAGTATTCGCCCGACGAAGATAATAGGCATTCCACCAAGTAGCATATGAACTGTTTTTAACAAAAATATGGAAATAAAAATCATCAAGAGCAGAGAGATCTACATTCTTCACTTTATATTCTTGAGTATTTGAGTCATATTCATGCTCAAGATCTTGTAAAATGGTTTCTCGGCTTCCGCCTGGCTCTCTTTTCCATCCAACCACTGTTATATTCAAATCTGCTTTTATATTCATCCCATTCTCATCAACTATTGAAATTGTTAAGTTACAATATTCTCCAGTAGGTGGGTCAGATGCTGGGATAATTTGAACCGTTGTATTAAGCCAAGGGAGGGTCAAGTTTGCAATATTATATAATTTGAGAAGGGCTTGGATTATTAAAGCAGTTGGTTCTAGAGATCCAATATATTTTCCATAAGGTTTTCCAATAACAAATCCAGATTTATTACTTATATCCCAATAACCATTAATATCATCAATTTGGGTGTTTAAATACTCATTGAAATGGTTTGCTAAGTGAGTATTAACAAAATTCATACCCTCCTCAGCCATATAATAGTAGGATGTATTTCGATTAATTTTATACAATTCTGTAAGCGCAAGGATTGCCCATGCATTATCACTTAAATATTTCCATGTACCTGGTTCATTCACAGGAGCTGTAAAGTTATCGTATAAATATTGATAAAATCCACCATCCTCTGAATCATAAAAACTGTTAATAAAGATCTCAGCTGTTATATTTGCCCTGTGTAAATACCTCGTTTGAGTTGAATTATGAGAGTAAAGTTCTAATAAAGTCAAAATCATTAGAGCATTTGCGTCAGTATGTCTAGATTGGGGATTGGACCAATTATTATCACAATGGGAGTAATAGGTTCCACTTACATTATCCCAAAGCGACTGGTTCATTGTATAAAAAGTCGCGTTTGCTAAGACAAATGCTTGGTTTCGGATGCTTGGATTTATTCCTGAAGCTTGATTTATAGCAAGGTTCGCTAAAATTGCTAAACAATTGTCGTACAGTTTCTTTTCGGAAGATGAGGATGAATTATCAGGAAAATAGCCAAAATTTATGGGATCCCAAAATGTTTCATTAAAATATAGCCACGTACTATTCGCTAATTCTAGATAACTTGGTTCGCCCGTTTTATTATATAACTCTAAGAATGAGATAATAGCCTGAGCATTTGATGTACACTCGGTACGATTGACAGGTATATCATTTTCAGTTTCTGATATATATCCTGAAACATTTTGAGAATCCACTTGGACTATTGAAGAATTTAATACATTTTTGAGATTATTTGCAATTAATTCAGCAAAAGAGATGAGCGTGCGATTTGCGAACCAATTAAATAACCATAAGATATTTCCTCCAATTTCCGCAAAATCGAGCAACGCTTCAATTGCCAAAAAATTAGCAAAGGAATCAAATTGGTAATTTATCTCATTCTTATATAAAATATTTTCTGTATCGCTCCAAAGTCGAACGATTAATGCGATAAGTGTCTCATACCCCTTTTGAATATAAGTTGGAAGGATGCGAGAGAATGAATACTCTTTTATTCCAGCTGAATACCCCTCTTTAAATGCAAGAAAGCTTATATTGAGACTTCCAGCCATGGATGAAACATTTACTAGAGAATAATATGTGTTATTCGTCAATTGCGTAAAAGAAAAAACCTGATATATACCGTAAATTATTCCAATTACCGTTGCATTTTCAACAGGATTGCCATTTGAATCATTTATTTTAACTGTTATATTCACCGTATTTTGAATTTCCCCTAGTTGGGGCGATTCAACTGCAATGTCATCAATTACTAATGGATAATCCATATTCTGCTGCTGTAAATCTGTTTTGATTAAGCCTCTAAGAAAGAGAAAGTTAGAATAACTTTCTGTCGGCACATAATCATCAATATTAAAGAAAATCGCACCAACTTTAGAAGATATATTATGATAGATCGTGGCGTAAGGACTCCTGAAATAGTGATCAATAAAGTATATGATCTCTTCTGCAAGCTGATAATAGGTGTAATTATAATTATTTATACGATAAAGGTCCAAGAGGGCTAAAATCATGAGACTATTTTCTGATAGCGTTTTATTTGTGTCTATTTCGGTTCCATTTCTATTAATAGAGCTGAAATACCCTAAAAATTCATTATCTTTGAGATATTGATTTATGAAGATGAATGTTTCATTTGCATATTTGATATAAACATCGCGTTTTGAATCGTTGATTAAATCAGCAAACTCAATGAACGCTTGGACGGCTAGTATATTCACTTCTGCTTGTTTACAAAATGATGTATTAAAGGGAACCCAGGTCGATCCATTAAATGAAGAATAAAATCCTGAATATACATTATCCCAAATACTTTGGTTCAAAAGCTGTAATGTGAGGTTGGCCATTTCCAAGGCACTATTACGTATTGTATTATTAATACCAACAACATTATAGATTGCCAAATTTGCCATAATTGCCCAAATATTATCAACTGAATATTTTGTCTGGTTTCCCTCTGTCCCATTTACATGCATATATCCTGAATATTCAGTATCCCAAAAGGTTGTATTCAAATATACCCAAGTCTTGTTTGCCATGTCCAAATAATCCGTATTATTTGTAAGTTGGAAATATTCAAGCAATGCAATAATAGCCAAAGCCGTATCTTTACATAAAATGTCATCATCAGGATTGCTACCATCTACCTGAGCATTACTGAAAAACGCAGTTGTTATATTTGTTGGACTAAACAATAAAGTATCATTTAGAAATTTGAAAGTTTGGAAAATGTATGTCGTTAACGATTGTTCAAAATCTGAAGTTGTTAAATTATAGGCTAAATTTAGTCCCGACCCATTAATAAACTCCAATAATGCCAAAATACCCATCAAATTATCAAATGTATATTTTGTCAAATTAAGTCCAGCAGTCGCTGATCTAACATATCCTCCATATTGTTGATCAAAATTCATAATATTAATACCAGTTAAAAGTGTAAATGCCTTTGATAAATATGCATCAAAGGTACGGGTATTCGTGATATAAAGCCAAGTACTTGCCATTGAAGAATTATATGCTGAAACTGTTAAATGAAACTTTCCCAAGAAGGGCGAAATATCCAAACTACTAGAAAAATTATTTCCATTTTGATTTTCAAGATTTGTCGTATCTGTAAATCCATAAAAAATCTCTGTTGCAATCGTTTGATATAATCCACTTGTTGAAATTGAAATGTTGGCTTGATTAATTGGAACTCCTTCGATATCGATTAGTTTTAAAGTTATTTGTAACCCGAGTGCCCCTCGATCTATTTGGTCCGGATCGAATTCGATATCAACAATTAATGGAAATTCCATTGCATTTTTTAAGGCAGAGAGTCGAGTTAAGGTTAATACGGATGAAATCTGATTATCAAGATATTTGAAGGCTACAAGAATTGTTCCCGATGCTCCTGAAATTGTTCCCGATATAATCGGAACACCATCTTCAGAACATCGATGAAAGTATCCACCATGCTCAAAATCCCATAGATAAGTGTTAACAAAATTATTTGTTTTCTCTGCTAATAAATAATAGGAAAAATTTCCAGTATTCTTATACAATTCTAAGAAAGTTAGGGTTGCCCAATTGTTTCCATAAGTATATTTTTCTGCAATTTGAGAAGTACCATTTTCATCACACCCTAAATAAAAGCCTCCCACTTCGTTATCCCACAAATTTTCAAAAAGAAATTCAATTGTTTTATTTATCCGATCTTCATAAAGTGTGTGATTAGGATTGTTTGGATAAAAATCATTATACTTAAGTAATGTTTGAATCATTATACTATTCTCATAGATTTTTTTTGCAGTTTCTTCTGTTGTAATAGGGGTCCAATCACTCGAAGCATTTGAATAATATCCAAAATTTATACCATCCCACATCTTTTGATTTATTATATTAATTGTTTGATTTACATAAACTGAAGCATTGCCTCGAGTAGTATTGTCAAAAATAATATGTGTTGAATTAAGAATTGCTAGATTTGCCCAAATCATTAGACAATTTGAGACTAAATTTTTATACTCCAATTCTGAGGTACTCGTATTATATCCAAAAGTTACATTATCCCAGAAACTATCCCTTAAAAAGAACCATGTTTCATTGGCCATTTCTAAAAATAGCGTATCATTAGTTTTTTCATAGAGATTTAATAAAGATAAAATTCCCCAAGCATTTGTTTTCGTGGAGTAGCTGAGTTCGGTTATATTATCCGAAAACGCATGGGAAAACGCAGTTTGATTTAAAAAATACATTGTTTTATTTGCTAGGAGGAGATAATCATCTAAACGAGTTTCATCTGCTAGTTCCAGAACTGTATTTATGGAATATAAGTTTGAGCTAGGGGATTTGCTGATATTAAATAAATCTTCAAGTGTAATCTGAATAGGAAATTCAGAAATAACTTGGGATGTGAGAGTACTCCAATCATACATAATTAAACTATCAAATCCATCATTGGAATACATGTAATTTTCAACCATTGTCATTGTTGTATTCGCTCTTGTTAAATACGGACGCGGGTATCGATAGTTAAGTAATGCTTGAATTACCCAAGCATTAGCTGCCGTAGATTTTAAGGATGAATTCGAGGAGACAAAAGTAAAATCGACTGAATAATTAAACGCATTTGTACTAGAATCAAGTAAATAGGTATTAAGAAATCGTGAGATATTGAGCGCGTCCAGATAATGAGTTGAGTTGTATGTTTTTTCAAATAATTTTAAAAATGCTGCCATAATTAAAGAATTAACCTCAAGATATTTCGTTGAATTTAGTGTAGTACTTCCATCCCATGTAACTGTGGTATTGTACCCCCGATTTATCCCATTTGAATCCCAAAATGCAGTATTTATGAATTCAGCGATATTTACTGCAATCTCTAGATAGGTTTGATTTGAAGTAAGGTCATACAATGAAACTAAAGTATCTATTGCAAGCGCATTGATTAAAGCACTTTTTTCTTCATTTAGATTGGTCCAATTAATATCTCCTGATAAGAAAAAGCCAAAAGTACCGTTTAAATAGTATGAAATAACTAAATTAAGAGTGTTTTCAGCTTTTTCTAATGCATCTACTCGAGTATCTAAGGATAAGTATCCGATTCGATATATTTCGCTTAAAAATGTGCTCACAAGTAAATTGTCATATGTAAATTTATTATTATCACCTGATGCATTACTCCTAAAATATCCTCCTTTAGTTGTGTCGTAAAAAACAGAATTGAGGGCTGTATAGGTGGAATTTGCTATTTCTAAATAGGTTTGATTACCCGTGGCTTCAAAAAGTTTTGAAAGGGCAACAATAGCAAGGACATTATCAGAACTATTTGTTAACGAAGAGGGATTATTGCCATTATAATCACAATAACTAAGAAACAAATTTGATTGATTATCCCATAAAAAATTATATTCAAAATTGAAAATTTCTTCGGCAAATGAAATATATTCTGCTTGAGGGTTCATATCATGATATGCCAGTAATGTAATTATCATTAGCATATTATCGAATGTTCTCTTTTTTGCATCAGTTGCGTCTGAATCATTAAACCCTTTAAAACTCAAATCCCATAAATTAGAAATTAAATACTCAATGGTTGCATTTGCTTGAAATAATGTGGCATTTTTATATTTATAATATAATTCGGAAAAATCTGCTGAATCTCGCGGATTATTTACGTCCTCCCCCTGCTTTGAATAATCTGCAACATCATTCGTTGAAATTGGATCATCAATCAGCAATTCTTCCTCGGAATTTCCTTCATTTTGATGAATAAGAGGCGTGAAAGGCGAATTTTGAAAAATTATAATCATACTGGATAAACAAAGCATGCAAAGAATGAACAAGCTTCCAATTTTTTTCTTCATTTTTACTGTTCCTTTTATCAATTTGTAACAAAGGTGATTTAATATAGATATTAGTAAGTATTACAGACGAAAAACATCTAAATTTAACTGGAAATAGAAGATCTGAGGATTTTAAATATCCATTTGCACTCGTAAATTGTAAGTTTATGATTTTAATAGTTTTTATTAATCTTTTGATTTTGGTTTTAATAAGAAATTTGGTTCAATTCTGTTACGAATTTAGAAAGGGAGGTACGTATCAAAAAGTTGAAAGGCATCATTTATGGTCTTTAAAAAATTATAATAAACAATAAAATCTTAAAATTACCATCGAATGATTGGAAAAGTGTTCTTAGAGAGAATTAAAAAACCGGTGAGCTGAGTGCCTAAAGGAATTATTTTAGTTGGTTGGACTAACAAGGAAGGATTTTTTCTCATTTATAAGCATCCAGCCACTAATTTTGATGTATCTGATGAGGTAGTCATGCGAATCGGGAGCACTCATCGAATGCGAAATTTAGATGCAAATGTTATCACCTTACGTGAAAAGGAGTTAAATGTAGTTAGTTTCTTTTCAGGTCTAATTACCTCTAAATATCATATTACACCAAATTTTGTAATTTCTATGTTACTAGAGAAAGATGAAAATCCAAGAAAATATCTTAAAATCCTTCCCGCTGGCTCTGAAATTGTACTTTCTGAATTCCCTGTAAAAAGATTTGATGCCAGAACCACTTCATTTCAAGATATCCTTTCTAACATCGGGGAATCCTACAAACAAACATTACCTAAGTTGTACAATGCTCTTATTAATCAAGAAATTGAGATTAAGGCAGATCTTGATGATTTTTTCGACTCAATCGCTCGAGATCTAGATGCAACAACCTCAACAGAAATTTCCGATGAAAGTTCCCTCGCGGATCTTAAAAATAAGATTGCAGAGCAAGAAGGGATCATTAAAACGCTCCAAGATGTGGTGGAGGGAAAAGGTTTTACCGATGCAGCCACTGAATACATTGCAAAAATTGAAACATTAAAAACACAAATGGCTAGCTTGGAACGAAGAAATAAAGAAAAGGATGGAAAAATTTCTGAATTAGAAATTCAATTAGCACGTATTGATCTATTAGAAACAAGAATTCAATCTTTACAATCTGAAATAACTGAGCAGGATGCTGAAATAGCTGACTTGCGCACTCACTTAACAAGTTCTTCTGAAATACCTACTGGAACAACAGCGGGTATTGCCCCTTCATCAGGTGAAATTCAAGTATGGAAGAATAAAGTGCTAGAACTTCAGAGTGAATTGCGAGAACGCACTAACATTTTAAATAAACTTAAAGCTCAACTTGCTGGTCATTTTGATGAAGAAGAAGCTCGGACATTACTTTCCGATATTTCCCAAAAACTAACCACACTATCTCCACTCGATGAAGATTTAGACGATGAAATGAAAAGTAAATATATCACGCTTTAATTATTATAGAATTTGTGAGAATTATGCGAGAAGTACCGTTGGAAGACCTCCTCGATTGGTATTCTAGTAAAGTCAAAAAACAAATTGAGCCTTCTCGGAAAAAGGCTCAGAAAATTATAGATAAAATCCAAGAAGCATTGTTGGATATTACTCAATCTTGCGATCGCTTATCAGAAGTAACCACAATTTCAGAGCGTGATGAATTAACAAGTAAATCAATCGAAAATTTAGCCAAAAAATATCAGGATCGTATAAGCGAAATTGAACTCCCAGAAGCTCCTCTTTTGTATGAAAAAATTGTAAAATTCTCAGTAAATATTAAAAATCTTTTAACATATTTATGGCAAATTGGTCGGCGATGGATTCCAAAATTAAGCCGTGCTTCAGGTCAAACCTATAAAACAAATATTCGTGAATTAAATTATCATACAAAAAGTTTGAGTAGTGAATGGGGTAATTTAGAAAATTTTATAGAGAATAAATTGAAAAAAATAAAGGTTTATGAAGATATCTTTGATCAGATCGAAAAAATGCAAAATCTCCTCGAAAATATTAATGAGATAAAAGAAGAAATTAAAATTGAGGAATCTAAACTTTCTCAATTGAACGATAACAAGTCTTCACTCGAACAAGAATACAATTCTATAAATAGTACTCCTTTAATTTCTGAACGAAACAAATTAGAGAACGAACTCTCACTCATTATTCAAAATCTAAAGGGGATTCTAGGTTATTTTCGAAAACCTTTCCGAAAATTCGAAAAATTTTTAGGTGATGGAAACTATTTTGTCCGTCCGGGATGTTCTGAACAACTTGCTAAATATATTAACAATCCCCTTGAAACCTTCTTTGCCGAACAAGATGATTATTCCAATCTAAAAATGGTGTTGTTAGAATTAAAAAAGGCGGGATCTCGCTTAAAACTAAAAGCACGCGATGAAAAGAAATTAGAAAAAGAAATTGAAGCTATCAATAATGGCTCTCTATTACCTATTCGCCTTGATTATAAAAAGGCCTATCAAAAGTTTCAGGAACTCTCCAAAAAATTAAAAGAAGAAGGTTTATTGGAAAAATTAGAAGAAAAACAAAATGAAATTGCAAACGTTCAAAAAAGTATTTCTGATGTCGAACAAAAATATTCTCGAATGAATGATGCCTATGAACGTAATTTAAAAAAAGTGCGAGATCTCCGAAATTACCTCGAAAAAGCGATTGAATCGACAACCAAAGAAACCATTAAAATCTTGCTTTAATTGAACTTCTTTAAATTTGCTTTAATCAATTTTCTTAAAAATGGTTTTTATAGTAAGGAATCTGCTTTTAAATAGTAACAAATCCCAAATAAAAACATAATTCGCATCATTAAAACAATTATCGTGATAAATAAATGAATTTAGGTGGATATATCGGTAAAATACTTGAGATCAATCTCTCTACAGAAAAAATCACAACCAGAAGGCTAAGCAGACATTTCTCCGTACAATATATTGGTGGTAGAGGATTTGGCGCTCGTATTATTTGGGATTATACAACTGCAGATACTGATCCTTTGAGTCCAGAAAATATTCTGGTAATGGCGGCAGGTCCTTTAACTGGTTTATTAGTTCCCGGATCTGGAAAGACATCTTTAATAGTTTGTCACCCGCTACTGGTATTTACGGTGATTCAAATATAGGCGGGCACATTGGATTAAAATTGAAACAAGCTGGTTATGATGTCCTCATACTTACTGGAAAGAGAGCTGCTCCTACAAATTTAATAATTCAAAATAAACAAGTTGAATTTTTATCTGCGGGCTCCTACTGGGGAAAAGGTGCCGTACAAACCGAACATGAAATAAAAGATGAATTAGGGGACACTAGTATTGCAGTATGTACTATTGGTCCTGCTGGCGAGAATTTAGTTCGGTGTGCTTCCATTCAATCCGAATGTCGATTTGCTGGAAGAACGGGTTTGGGGGCTGTTTTTGGTTCCAAAAATTTAAAAACAATTGCAATTCAAGGAGATAATGAAATCCCAGTTTCAAACCCAGAAAAATTATTTGAAACTTTTAAAAAAGCAAATTCTTATATTCATAATCACGAACTAGCCGATATTTGGCAGCGCCAGGGCACCCTAGGATTAGTCGAAGGGGTGAATGAAGTCGGAATACTCCCCGTTCGTAACTTTCAAGACTCCATTTGCGATTATGCTTCAGAAATCAGTGGAAATAAATTCGAAGAAATATATACAGATTGGCATGCCCATTCCTGCCTTTATTGTACTGTTGCTTGTGAGGGGATAGCTAATACAGAAAATGGAATGCGAATCCGCCCCCAATATGAGACTGCAGTCATGTTAGGTTCAAATCTCGATATAAAAAAGATTTCAGATATTGTTGAATTAAATAACCTCTGCAATGAAATGGGTATAGATACCATTTCTGTTGGCAATATTATTGGTTTATTAATGGAAGCTTTTGAGCGAAAATTCATTTCTAAGGCAGAATGTAACGGTATTGAATTAACTTGGGGAAATACTCAAGCTGCCCGAGATTTAATTGAAATAACTATCAAACGCGAAGGGATTGGAAATATTATTGCAGATGGTATTCTAAATATCATCAAAAAATTTCCTCAGTGCAAAGATATTGCATTGCATTGTAAAGGATTAGAACAGTCAGGATATGACACTCGCCCTTTACTAGGCATGTCACTAGCTTATGCCACTGCTGACATTGGTGCCCATCATAATCGTGCATGGGTAGCGTATCATGAATTACGTAAAAAATATTCCCTTAAGGAACTCGCCCAACTAGTAATGTTTCATCAACATTTTCGCCCTTTAATGGATTGCCTGGGGGCTTGTCGATTTCCATGGATTGAATTTGATATTGACCCAAGTATCTACTCAGACTTTTATTCTTCTAGTGTAGGAATTGAAACAACATTTCAGCAACTCATGGAACGGTCTGAAGGGATTTATAATATAACACGCGCAATAAATCTTCGCCGTGGTATTACACGTAAAGATGATTTTCCACCCTCGCGTGTATTCACTGAACCTGTACCAAAGGGGCCATTTAAGGGTAAAGTAATAGATAGAACCCAATATGAAAAAATTCTCGAATCTTACTATGAATTACGTGGATGGGACGCAGAAGGTATTCCTAAGAAAGAAACTCTTATTAGGTTGGGATTAGAAGATATTTTTGAGTTTATCTAATTAGTTTCAAGTGCCTTAACTAATGAAATTTCTAGTTCTTTTAAAAGTGGGATATTACTGCAGGTAATACCCACTACTTAGAAACTTTACTATCAGTAATATTTAAATATAAAGAAAAGATTCTATATTAAAATCGAAAATCTCTATTCAAACCGTAAGGTGATAATTTTCATGGTTAAAAAGACGTATTCCGAAATTAATGAGAAAATTAAAAATGGTGACGCAATTGTTGTGACTGCCGAAGAGATGATTGAAATTGTACAAGAAAAAGGTGAAGAAGCGGCTGCAAAAGAAATCGATGTTGTAACTACAGGAACATTTGGCGCAATGTGCTCATCAGGGGCATTTTTCAATTTTGGACACGCAGATCCACCAATTAAAATGGATAAAGTTTGGTTAAACGATGTTGAAGCTTACCATGGGAATGCAGCTGTCGATGTTTATATCGGGGCAACAAAAATGAGTGAAACAAGACCGTTTGAATACGGCGGAGGGCATGTTATAGAAGATTTGATATCCGGAAAAGCGATCGAATTACACGCAACTGCCTATGGGACTGATTGCTATCCCCGAAAAAAAGTAGATGGGATAATCAGTATAGATGACTTAAACCAGGCAATATTATGTAATCCTCGTAATGGATATCAAAAATATAATGTTGCTACGAACGGACGACAAGAAACTATTTACACTTATATGGGGAAATTATTACCAAATTACCGAAATGTCACCTATTCTGGGGCAGGATGCTTAAATCCTTTAATGAATGATCCTGATTATGAAACTATCGGAATTGGTACCCGAATCTTTTTAGGAGGTGGAATAGGATACATTGTCGGAGAGGGAACACAACACAGTCCAACTAATGGTTTTGGAACGATTATGGTTAATGGTAATTTAAAAGATCCGAGAATTAATCCCCGCTTCTTACGTGGTGCAGCTTTCACAAAATATGGCACAACATTATATGTTGGTTTTGGAATCGCTATTCCGATTTTAAATGAAGGTCTCGCGAGAAAAACGGCAATATCAGATGCAGATATCACAACCAATGTCCTAGATTACGGAGTTCCCGCAAGAAAGCGTCCTGTTCTTCGAACTGTCACTTATGAGGAATTAAAATCGGGGAAAATAGATCTAAATGGAAGAAGTGTACTAGCAAGTCCCCTATCAAGTTTGAAAATAGCTCGGGAAATCGCAGATACACTCAAAACCTGGATTGAACATAGTGAATTTTTCTTAACTGAGCCTGCCGAACGCTTGTCAACAACTCGGGTCTTTAATCCAATGAAAGTGAGAGCTGAAGCTACTGTTCGTTCCTTTATCAAACCAGCAATAACTTGCACTTTAAAAGAAACAGTTCATGAAGTCGCTAAAAAACTGATAGAACACTCAACTAATCATATAGTAGTAGTCGATGAGGAAAATAAATTACGTGGAATTGTCACATCGTGGGATGTTACACACGCAATTGCTCGTGGCTACGATAATTTAGCGGATATCGTAACAACTAGAGTATATACTGCTTCCTTGGATGATCCTATTGATTTTTCAGCACGAGAAATGACAAAACATGATATCAGTGCCCTCCCTATAATAGATAGTAAGCGGAAGGTTTTGGGGATTTTAACAGCAGAGAGTACATTACGACATTTTGATACACATTAGATCTTTTGGACTTACGGAGCGAATTCCCCTGTGTGTCCTCCCCTAAAAAGATAATCATAACCTCTTTTTGTTATACAAGCCTTCCAATCTCTATTTTTTCTAAAGGTTATTAGCCGTTCTTTTTTTAGTTGATCCTTCGTTTTGACGAACAATTTCGATAAAATTCCTTGCGTTCCTCTCGCACGAGTCCGCTCCCACAGATCACTCATATAAAAACATTCTGGTAAGGGCGGTTCGTGTTCTATGGCCGTTTTAACAATGTCTAAAAATTCACTAGCAGTCAACCCTATGGGCAGGTATTTCCTCCCCGGTAACCCGTACCCGACTGACGGCTTTCCTTCCGTCTCGACCGCTACTAATTCCCCCTCGCTCGTCATTTTTTTAAATGAATAAGTTATTAAATCAGTTAAAGTCAACCCGAACAACTGAACTCTTTCCCTTTTATCTCGACTCTCGCTCGCTTCAAGCTCGACCCTCCGTAAATATTTCCCTATGAACTTATCTTTTTTAACGTAAGGAATAATTTCAGTACTAAAAATCAGCCGATATTTATTTTTCAATAGATTCAGAACATACTTTCTTATTCGGAGTCTCGCTTCTCCTATAATTTTTTCCCTTGTAAGTCCTGCCTTACAATCGTACTCCCAATCCTCATCCTCTTCTCGATGCGTAATAGTCTGTTTTAGTTTTAGGAAGATTATTTCATACGCCATCTCGATTGGGATGTGCGTGTATTGCGCTCCTTTATGCCCAAACGCCCCCCCCTCTAAGTTATACATCGTCAAGTTCGGAGTGTTAAGGAGCTCTTTAAATAACTCTCCTTTTAATTCTTCTAATAAAGTCGTGAATGAATTGATTTTCAGGCATTCTTCCAATCCTCTGAAAATAAAAGCGGACTGACGCCGCTCACTTGAAGGATTGAAATTCTTCTTTGGCAGAGTTTTGAAAAATTTTGGCGTCCAATAACAAACTATTAGGTTTTTTTTGGGATTGAGAGACGATATCCAAATTCCTATAAACCTCGTTGCTTCGCTAGCGTCATCAATGGATCTCCTAAATCGACGCAATTGCGCGTCTGTAAAAGCAAATCCCGAACCGTGCTTGAGTTCTATTAATGTGTTACCGCCCTCTAGGTGCATTATTTTAAAATCAATACCCAAGGCGCCCCGATCAGTGTAATCCCCTCCTGCGACCCATCGGCTGACTTTCCAATACCCCTCTAACTCTCCTCGTATTAGAACCACTAATAAAAAATACGCTTCGGTATAACTTAGGTGGTTGAGATCAACATTGAACTCATTTAGAATTTTGGAAATTTTTTGTCTGTTGCTTTTGAACGGTTCGGGTAAACTTACCGAAATCTCCCATACTGTTTGTTTTTTCTCTTGCTTGTTAGCCACTCTAAACGCACCTTCTTTCCCTTGAGTTCCACCCTCTGAAATTGGGACCGAATCCATACCATTAATAAGTTTCTCAGAATCGCTTTTAAACCCCTCATCTGCAAATGGCGTGCCCGCATAGCAAAATTTCCTTATTTGTTCCTTTATTAAAAGCGGAACGACCCATTTCTTATAGGCGAATTTGAGGAAATCCTGTCTGGTCTCTTCGTCAGGCGCGTTGTACGATTCTTCCTCAATTTCCTCGATGAGATTTGTCATCTCCACGCTGCGTGATGGATCTTTTCTGAGCCACGCCTCGGGACTAGGAATGTTCTCGATTTTATCAGCTGGTTTACGCGCCTCGTTGAGAAGCTTGCGCGCCTTTGTCTCATCGAAATGGGAAATCTCATCAAGTAAATTGTCGGCAGACTGTTCTTTACACAGCTCTTCGAAATCTGCCCACATTCTCTCTTTTGGGATGGGACTAACTCCAACCACTTCACACGACGCGCTGCTTTCCTCTAGTTTGTTAAGAAAGTGGTTAACGCATTTTCCCCTAAACTCTTGTCTTTCTTGAGAGGAGAGGTCGAGCTTATTAGCCCTATCTTCGCACGCCTCTTCAATCCGCTTCATTCTGTCCAATTTGTCCCGTGCCCTCTTTTTCCATTCAGATCCCATTTTATCAATCCTCCTGTAGTCGTCACAGTGATCGAAAAGTCAACGGTGATGGACGCAAAATTTTCGACGAAGGGCGCAACGTCGTCGTCCCGAAAAATACAATCCCCGCCAACGCCGTTGTCGCTGAACGCTAAAGATTTTTTCACAGTTCCCCGTTCTGCCGTGATATTCATCAAACCATCCTGCCGCGTACCGGTAGTTAACAAGTAAGGGGGGTAGGATATATTTAAATTGCGTAGGACAAACCGATTGGTTTGCCCCTACAAAGTTGTAGGTACTTTTTTGCAGATCTCCCACGACCCGTCATCTAACCAGCCGGGTATTGGTATTTCAAATATAGGAGGGGCGAATATATTAAGATTGCGGTTATTGGGACACCCTAGCTAGGTTAACCGAGCTAGGTTATCCTAGCTAGGACGTCCTAGCTACTGTCTACCTATATAGTAGACCGTATCGTTTGGAGATCACCTTTTTTGCGGTCTTACCCCCTTTTCTATGTTTTAGAACCGAAGAGAGATATTCGCTCCCAAAGTCGCAATTAGAGTTCCAGTTACGGACTTCGTCCCTCTTAGGGGCAGACTGAACAAGAGAGCTGGAATGAAGGGAGATATTTACGCTTTCATCGTTTTTTTCTAAAATTTCACCTTGAAGGTTCCTTATCAAGCTGATTTCACGCGATTCACTTCTGCCCCAACTCTTCGAGTGGAGAGTTTTTAGGTGTATGCGCTGGCGCACAATATTTTGCGCGAAACGACTTCTCTATTCAAGTTCGCGCGGATATTATTAGTTAGTCTTGGAATTGAAGTTCAGCTTCACCCTTCCGTCATTGCATAGCAACGAGTGCAATAGTACTATTTTAAAATCTTAGATTTATTGGTAAATTGTTTCGATCCCCTTCATATGATCTTTAACATCTTCGTTCTTAATCTCCATAATAAAGAAATGGTGGAATTGATGCTTGTTGAACTAAATCAAATAAGTTCAGATTATACAATAGGGTTTAATATAATAGGGCGAAGTAAAACATTGCACAAAGATTTTACATTTAATAATAAGGAACTAGCCATCTCCTTAATTCTTGCAGAATTATTCTATTTACGAAAACTTATTGAAGTTTATAATTCTATAAAAACCTACAATAATTAAAATAAAATAGTTTGAAAATTAAATGTGATTTAATTTGGGGAGAGATTCTAAAAAAAAATTCAAAAGGAGAAGATACAGGGACAATCTGGATTTAGTTTGGTAAGGAGTATTTTTGAACGCTTTTCTAAAGTTCTGCCAGTCCTCCAAGAATATGATACCGGAATTGATGCCCATTGCGAATTATTAGACATACCCGCAAAACCTTTTTTTATCCAATGCAAGACCAGAAAAAATATAAGAGAAATTTCAAAGCGCATCCCAATCCAAATAGAAGTGGCACATATTTTATATTGGATGGCGCAACCAGCCCCTACTTTTTTAATAATTAATGAGTTTTATACTGACAACTGTTATTGGATGTTTCCTGAAGCGGCATTAGAAAAGCGAGATGATAATTGGAGAAATCAGGGAACAGTGACATTTAAAGTCCCAAAATCAAACGCTTTTAGAATTAATGTCAAAGAATAGCCTCTAAAGATGAAAAATATTATTATAAATTATAACTTAAAAGAAATCCAAAAAGATACTCAAAAAACCGAAAAATCCAAAGATGAATTAATTGAGTTATCTAAGAAAGAGGATCTCTCACCACCTTCAATTATCACTAATGAAAAACCTCACGAGGAACTAAGTTTCGAGTTAACCAATGCACTTGATATATTTCTAGAGAGTAAAAGGAATCTAGAAAATTCAATGGAAAAGGAGAACTTACCTTTCAAAATTTCTGAGGTGATTAGATGTGATTTTCGAATATTCAAAATTTTAGGTGATATCTATTTTTGTAAAAACGATATTAAAAGAGCATTAAAATTGTATTTAAAAGCGTATTTTTTTGAACCATCTAAAAAAATTGTTGTAAATGCAATTGGCGTTTGTTATGGACATTTGAAAGATTATAAGAATACAATAATTTATGTTAATAAAGCCCTTGAAATCGACCCAAATTACATAGATGCTTGGAACAACAAAGGAATTTGCTTAGGTCAGTTAAAAAGGTATGAGGCGGCTATTGAATGCTTTGAAAAAGCCCTTGAAATCGACCCGAATTACAAAGAAGCTTGGTATATTATTGGTATTTGTTACTATTTTTTAAACAAGTATAAAGAGGCTATTGAATGCTATGATAAAGCCCTTGAAATCGACCCGAATTACAAAATAGCTTGGTATAATATGGGGAATTCTTTAGATGCGTTAAAAAAGTACGAAGCGGCTATTGAATGCTTTGAAAAAGCCCTTGAAATCGACCCGAATTACAAAATAGCTTGGTATGCTATGGGGAATTCTTTAGTTGCGTTAAAAAAATATAAACAAGCAGTAGAATGCTATACTAAAACCCTTGAAATCGACCCAAATCATGAACAAGCTTTGAATAAAATATTATTTTTGAAATATTAATTTATAGCTAAAACTATAATGATAAGAATTACCCTACTCCTAAAATATAGAATAGAAATTCATAAAACATATCTCGTAAGACTTCCTCAAAGTCTCCTTAACCAATAAGGAGCCCGAAAATTATAGTGATTGATAATATCTTCTATAATTTAATCCCTTATTCGTCCCGTATATTGATACACTTTGTAAGGTTTCGAATTATCCATTTCGGAAGAACCACTATACTTTCCAATCAAAATTTCGTGATAAAGTTGCTCTCCAACACTACTTGAAACAACCTTAGCGGGGACATTATAAAGAAGATCATACCCAAAACAGATGGTGGTGTACTGGTCAAATTCAAGGTCTTTACCTGCTTGTTCCAGACTTTTTGCTATATTCGCTGTAGATCCTATGATAATTAATTGACTCTTGGCTTTTTTCCCAATTTTCTCAATCCTAAGTGAACCATAATCTATACCAATTCTCACATTCATTATTTCATACTTCATTTCTTTGTAATAGGGATTGAGAATTTTACTTAAAATATGAGATATCTTTACTGCACAATTTTTCGCATTGGTACATCTTTCTTCTTTTGTACCGATGGAGAATGAAATCATTGCACCATCTCCCGTATATTTATCAATAGTTCCTTTATAATCATCAACGCAGTGGAAAAGACAGTGCAACCCCAAACCCAGCCATTCTGTATACTTACTTTTTCCCAGTTTGCTCAAGGCGTCTTTTGAATCGGCAATATCAAGAACCATTATTGCCGCATTTACAACCTTTATTCCCCCTAATGGTAACTGGTCTGTCTCTGCGGGAACTTTTCTCCTTTATTATCAATTCCGCGCTAACTAATTCAATACAGGGCTGGAAGAAGCTGGCAAAAAATGGAAGAGTTTGACGGAATATATGAAGCCGCAAAATGGAGAAAAAGTAGCTTAATTCTCTTATACCATAGTTGTTGATTTAGAAAATCTGCTTTCAAGACACATTTTATCTCCAGAAGGACTTTCAAATATCCTTTCATTGACTTTATCAATTAGAGTTTGCTTAGTATATAACTTATTTATCGATTCATCACCTTCCTGTTCCACTATAATCTTAATATTCTCAACCGCACATAAGAAATATTCTTTGAGTTTGTCATATAGTTCGCTAATTGAAGAAATATCAATTTTTTTTAGATCTTTTTGAGTGATTTCGCTTCCATGGGCAATTTTACTTCTAATATCACAGGCTTTTCTAAAAAATTCAAATATCATCCTTCGAGAAGAAGGATTGTTCCCAATCAGCATTCCCAAATAAAGGCTCAACCGATATGATATTTCTCGATCAATATCAAATAGGCTTTCAAACGCGAAGTATATATCAATTAAGGCATCTTCACTGAGTCCTCTATTGTAAGAATATCTGAACCTTCTTAAAGCTGATTTAAGGCTTTTATCTTCAAGATCTGATAAAAATTGGAACATCTCAGTCAAGTTTTCTATATGCTGATCGACATCAAAAACCTCTAATCCTTCCTCAAGATTTTCAAATGTGAATAAATGATCTTTATAAGTGATTTGACCATTTTTATATCTATATACATAGAACAAACCAGAAACGCCAATTCTCAGTTTTGTAAAAAAATGAAGCGTGTTAATGACATTGTCTATTTTTGTTTGGATATTATTTTCAATATTCGAGTAATCCACAATTTCCTTCTCAGTAATGACTAGCTTGTGGGTAGAATCCGGGTCTGGATATAAAATCCTATCTCCTGCGATATCTGCACCAAAGAGTTTTGAGCGGTGCTCTACGTCATCATCCTTCAATTCTTTCACTTCGATACCTTCCGCAAGCTTAAATTCTCTTGTGAAGGTAATATTTTCAAAGAATGTAAAGCATTCGACTGATTTAATTGCCGGGATATCTCTTGATTCAACCATATTTATCACATAATTATTAAATAGCTTAGAGCGATTTTCGAATAAAAATTTCTATTATAATCAACCATTTTTTTCTTATCTCAACCTATAAAGACGATCCATACGGAGACCAATATTCGCATAAATTTTAGACGAATCCTTATCTAGAAGAATTGTAGGTTGTGGAATAAGAAAATATTGGGAACCACTGATTCTTGTGGGATTGGCGGTAGTTTGTTTCGCTTCGGACAGAGTTCCACCCAACTCACCTCCTACAATCACGCCCTCAAGAATCAAGTGTTAAGCGTTCACGTATTGTATATGGAATCCCCTCCTTATAAAAACGCTAAGTTCTTTTGCGGGAACATGAGTGATGTTAGGAGCTTAAATAACATTCTACTTAGCTAATTTACTGAGAGTATTTTAATCGATAAAATCTTAATCGGTTAAGAAACAGCGGAGTGAACGAGGTGGACGCGCGGAAAGCGGGATTCTGGGTAGGTGTGCTAGTCGTTTGCCTCCCCGTATTGTGGATTTTTCTAGGAGCGTTTTTTAAATGGCTTTGGGAACTACTCGTAGATTATTTCAAAATGCTTGAGGAAATGGCGGGAATAATTGACGGTCTAAATGTTTTTACGGTTGATCATCTGCTTCAGAACTTGGGGTATTTAACGTAGTATAAAATTGATAAGTTAAGACTTTATTACTCAGAGTAATATCGTAAAGCGCAAACATATCTGCCAGTAATATTTAAATACAATTAAGTTCTAACTAAAATAAAAAAAAGTTTTGTCAAAATGTTTTACATCTCGGCCTTACCAGTTATTGATTCTCATAAAAAAGTTATTGGAATTGTAACTGCGGAAAGCACTCTACGACATTTTGATATACACGAGCGTTAATTGGGAAGTGAAGAAAAAAATGAAGAAATTAATTTTAAATTTTGATTCTGAATTGGTTAATGATGCAATTACAGCAAAAATTATCTTAGACCATCAAGTATTAATCAATATTTTACGTGCAAATGTGCAGGAGAGCGGTGGCGTTTTCTTAATCGAAGTTCCTGACGAACAATGTAATGTAATTAAGGCCGCTTTTGAAGCTGAGGGCGTTAATGTTGAAAGCGGAAAAATTATCGAAAAAATAACCGATAAATGTACTGATTGTGGTGCATGTTATTCAACCTGCCCAGTAAATGCAATTGAGATACTTTCCGATTTCACAATTCAGTTCGATTATGAGCGGTGCATTGGTTGCTTGAACTGCGTCGATTCTTGTCCTGTTGCAGCTATAGTTATTCAAAAATAAAATACAATTTTCTTTTCTTTTTATGACATAAATTATTACTTCTTTTGATAATGTCCACATTCACGATGATTGCATTTATTTTCATTTAACATTTTTTTACAACAATCATCACAACTAATTTGAGAGATTCCAGCAACTTTACATAGATGAATATTAGTCGCTAATTTACCACATTTAAAACATCTCATCCCTTTATTCGCAGATTCTGGGGGACTCATCCTTAAGCTCCTTTATTTTTATTCCTTGATGGTAAGTTTATTCTTATATTTAGAGGGACCAATTGGTAAGAAACCTCACACATAAATTTATTAAATTTTGTTATAAAATTATTTTTGAGCATTCATAAAAGGTAATGAAAATTAATTTAGAGAGTTTTTTACTCTCAGAAGGTTCTAAAAAATGTCTCACAGAGTCTTTCCCTTTTCAGCAATAGTTGCGCAAGATCAAATGAAATTAGCTTTAGTTTTAAATGTGGTAAATCCTATTATAGGCGGTGTGCTAATTCGCGGTGAGCGAGGAACTGGAAAATCCACCGCCGTCCGAGCCCTCGCTAAATTACTTCCCAGAATGAAAATTGTCAAAGGATGTCCGTTTAATTGCGATCCAGCCAATATAGAAACCCTTTGTACTATTTGTAGTGAAAAGGTTGAAAATGGTGGCGAATTAGAAGTAGATGAACGAGAGATGAGCGTTGTTGAAATTCCTTTAGGTGTTACAGAGGACCGAGTTGTAGGATCTTTAGATATTGAATGTGCAATTCGTGATGGAATACGCGCACTTGAACCTGGAATATTAGCCGCTGCAAACCGAAATATTTTATATGTTGATGAAATTAATCTCTTAAGCGATCACATTGTAGATGATCTTTTAGATTCAGCAGCTATGGGTGTTAATACCATAGAACGGGAAGGAATCTCCGTAACACATCCTGCCAATTTCATCTTAATCGGGAGCATGAACCCAGAAGAGGGAGAATTACGACCCCAAATTCTTGATCGTCTTGGATTGACAGTCGATGTTGTCACGGTTAACGAATTTAAAAAGCGATTAGAAATTTTAAAACGTGTCGAACAATTTGATACGGATCCTGTTTCTTTTAGAGAAAAATTCAAAGAGAGTGAAGGCACTTTGCAGGATCGTATTTTAAAAGCACAAGAAATCGTCAATGACGTGAAAGTGCCTCAAAAACTGCTTGTGGCAATCGTAAAAGTGTGTATGAATCTTCAAGTTGAAACTCACCGAGGTGAAATAACAATTTTACGATGTGCTAAAGCAATAGCTGCTCTTAGTGGGAGAAGGGAAGTGAATAGAGCGGATGTAGAAAGAGCAGCGCTTCTAGCATTAATGCATCGAGTTGGAAAGCCAGGACTTACGAAACCTGAAGATGTTATGAAACAGATCCAATCAGCTTTAGAAAAAGCTATGAACGAAATTGACGCTGAAGGAACCGAAGAAACTCCATCTCAAGAACAACTTTCATCCGATGAGGAAGCAAAAAAAAAAATGAAGTAATGTCTGAACAAGAAGACGCCACTGATTCTCTTTCTTTTTTACCCTCAGAGCAAGCCACTGCTGAACCCATGGATGAAAGTAGTGAGACTGAAGCTCCTTCTCAAGAATTAGAGGGAGAAATTCTTGGATTCGATGGAAGGCCTGATTTCATAGATAAAGAATATGAGCCAAAGAAGTGGCGCGAACCCTTAGAGAATTTAGATAAGGTTGCTGATGCTGGGAATGTTTTTAAACTAGGACGTAAAAATATCGCATCCCAGCGGCGTACTCCTTCCTTAGGCAAACGAATCCGAAAAGAAGGTACTGCCGTCAAAGGTAAATATATTTCTTACAAAATTCCTAAGGAGAAAGCATCTACAATCGCTTTAGACGCAACTATAAGAGCAGCAGCTCCATTTCAGAAAGGTCGAGTTGGGCGAAATGACTTAGCTTTGAAAGTAGATGTACAAGATATTCGTGAAAAAATCTATGAATACCAAGCCCCACTTTCAATAGTTTTTGTGTTAGATGCAAGCGGCTCCATGTTCCGAATGTTAAAACAGATGAAACGTGTCATTCTCTCACTTCATGATGATGCTTATCAAAATCGCGATAAAGTGGGGCTCATCGTTTTTCAGGGTTATGAAGCAGTCGTTCTACAATATCCAACTGTAAATCTCCCTGTCGTTGTGGATAAACTTTCCTTTGTTCAATCTGATAGCTGGACACCACTCGCGAGTGGTCTTCAGAAAGGTCTTGAAGTATTGAAAACCGAAGTTCAACGGAATAGAGACATCATTCCAGTTTTAGTCGTGCTTACAGATGGCGGGGCAAATGTTCCTATCAGCCAGAATGCTCCTCCTGCCTTCCATAACAGTCAATATTATAATCAGCTTGAACAAGAGATTGAACAAGTCAGTGGAGAACTTCGTGATGCGAGAGTTTATACCATTGTTCTGTGGCCAGAAAATGCAAAAATGCGAGGCCCTCGCCACCGTCGTATTGCCGAAGCAATTGCCGATCATAGCAATGGTGATTTCTTCGTAATCAAATCCACCGCCGAAATCACCGACTTGATCCGCGGACGGGAATTCTTTGAAATGCATACTATGGGACGTTGATACTCTACTTTAAGAGCATCCTTAATATCTTCCATAATATTCTATTGCTTTCAAATACCATCGAATATTCTCCATTTTCACTCCTGCGTGCCAGCCATTATCTGCTGCGACTATATAATGCCCGCCCTTCTTCAATGTTTCAATAGCCTTCCCAACTTTTAAGTATACTTCTTCAGCTGATGTTGCATGTTGGAGAACATCCACACATGAAACTCCCCCTACTAAAGTTACCTTATTTCCCACATACTCCTTCAGTTCGCTTAAATTGTTGCAATCCGCTTGACATCCATGCAACATATCTATCCCCGTTGATAAAATTGCATCTAAAAATGCCCACGGCTTCTCTGCATTTTCAATTTTAAATTTTCCATCTGTATGAAATAGGATTTTTATTCCCACTTTATGTGCTGCATCCACAATTTTTTTAATTTCTGGCACGAAGAAATTTTTGTATTGCTCTGCTCTTAAGAAGGGGCCGTTGTCTTCACAGACATCTTCCACGATTGATACGAATTTTATGTCCTTTTCAGCTAATCTCTTGATAAAGTCCGCAATAAATTTAGCTTTTTCGCTCAAAAATTTCTTATAATTTCCATAAGGGGGGCCTCTTCTATATTCTTTAGTAAACTCCCTAAAAAATACATGCATGTTTGAGAGACCCCAAATTATATGCCAACTTTCAAAAATGCTATTAAATTGGGGAGCTAATGCAAGTTTCCCTCCAACCGATTTCTGTAGCTTCCCAAGGTATTCAAATTTATCCTCTTGAGGTTCTTCACGGTAAGTTTCAATCAATTTTTCCATTTGTTCTTCTGGGTTTAGATAATATGGCTCTGTACCTCTTATATCCCCGATATCATCCACATCAAATAAAAACCAATCCTCGGATATGAGATATAATTTGTTTTTGCGCCGAATTTTCCCCCGCACTAATGTAGAAGGATATCCCATCGTAGGGAGCATGTCAATTCCAAGTCGCAGGGGAATTCGGAAAATAAAGGGATTGAACGTATCCATAAATTCCAAAGAAGTAGGAAAGGAAATAATCCCACTTGCTATTTGATCAAGTCGAAGTATCTTCCTAGTCTTCGTCTTTGGAATGGGATCAGATAGTCCAAGGTGCTCCTTTGATGCTTGAATGGCATTTTCGTAAATTTTTAATTTTAAAAGCCAATTTTTTAATTTTTTGGGGAGTTTATCCATATACAGGGTCAGTTTAACTGAGGGGAAGACATTAAACCCTAATTCCATATGTGGCACACGATCTAGAATCTCTCCTTCAAGGCAGCGTAAAATACGGTCCTCAGGATCAATTTTCAATGACTTCACCTTGCTTCAAAAAATAGAAAATCTATTTAATACAATAATCGAACTTTATTTTTAAGAAAGTGGTGGTAATAATGGGATATGTTTTCACTGATGAAGAAGGGGAATTCCTCGTAAAACTCGCGAGAAAAGTGGTTGAAACAATTGTAAGGACAGGTAAAAAGGTGGATATGCCACCTGAGGCGAAAAACAAACTAAAACAGAACTCAGGTGTATTTGTAACGTTAGAAACTGTGACTCGCGCTGGAAAACAATTACGAGGATGTATCGGGCGCCCCTATCCTGACTTTCCGCTAATTACTGCAACAATTGACTCTGCAGTCGATGCGGCCATGCATGATCCACGATTTTCATCTGTGAAGCCCGAGGAATTAGATAATATTGTCGTGGAAGTTAGTATACTCACTCCTCCAACACTTATTCAAGTTGATTCTGTAAAAGACCTTCCCAATCAGGTTGAAGTTGGAAAAGATGGCTTAATTATCGAACATGGTTGGCGGAAAGGGCTCTTACTCCCCCAAGTAGCAGTTGAGTGGAAATGGGATGCCAAAAAATTTTTGGAACAAACGTGTTGGAAGGCTGGCTTAACTCCAGATATGTGGATGGATAAGGGAACAAAAATTTACAAGTTTCAAGCAGAAATATTCCATGAACTCGAACCGAATGGAAAAATTGAACGAGAATCCATGAAGTAAAGTTAAAAGGCCATTTTAGCAAAAGAATGGGATTGGCGGATATGGGCATTCCCATTTTTCACGGCGCTCATGTGTCCTGGACACAAATATTCGACATCTAGTTTTAATAGTTTCTCTATAGATTGGATTAGAAGGCGCGGACTGCCACCGCGTAAGTCACATCTCCCGATCGAACCATGGCTAAAGACGGTATCCCCCGAAAAGAGCACCCTTTTCTCGGATTCGTATAAACAAATGCCCCCCGGACTGTGGCCAGGAGTGTGAATTACCTGAAAAGAGAAATTACCAATGGTCAGGGTTTCCCCGCCCGTAAAGAGTTCCATTCTATCCCCAAATTTTTGAAGAAAAATTGCTGCCTCATCTGTATGCATATAAATTTTGGGATCAAAGGCGTTAATCATTCCTCTAACGCCACCAGTATGGTCCGGATGTATATGCGTCAAGATTAATTTTTTAACATTCGCCTCTTCGAGGTTAAATTCCTTCATTTTATCTATAACATGAGACACATAATTAGCCGATGCGCCAGTGTCGATTATACCTATCTCATTTATCCCAACGATATAAATATTCGAATTAAAGCCAACGCCTGGAACGAAAAGAACGCCTTCTATGACTTGCATAATATCCCTTCAATAAGAGATTCATCTTAAGATAATTTTAATAGAAAAAGGTGGTGAAAAAAGTTATCCTTGCAACTCAACTTTGGCCGTGAGCAATAGCATAAACTCTAATTGTTCAAAAAAGCAGACCAAATAAGGATGCCCATCTGATTTTCGTACTAACCAACCATAGCGGAAATTCTCTACTTCCGATTCACGCAAGCGAGCGAAGATTTCTGCTTCCAAATAATCACCAAATTTCTCTTTTGCATCTTTTTTCATGTCGATAGCAAAGAAATCTCCTGTAAAACGATAAAATTCCCAAAATTTTTCATCGTCTTTTAATTTCATTTTGGATTCTCCCATTCCTTCATAGTATAATCGTCATTACTTATTTCTCAGGGAATTAACAATCTCTGAATTTACTAGTTCTAATAACATTTAAATAGATAAAACTAAACCTTTCTTATAAGGTGATATTTATGGGGTATCGCGTTCTCTGTTAAAAAAATCGGTCCTTCTTTTAGAGTGATCCCCATATTAAACCGAAAAAAAACTATTCCTTCTGTGCTAAATTCAAAGCAACAAGTAAAGATAGTTGACATTTTCAATGAGTATGTAAAAAAGGTGAAAAAATATGACTGAAAGTAAGAAGATATTCGTAAGCCCACACATAGATGATGTACGGAAAGATCTAAACCTTCCAGATCAGGTCTATATTTTCGATACGACCTTGCGAGATGGTGAGCAAACCCCTGGAATTTCGTTTACCTTGCAAGAAAAACTTACAATTGCGAAACAATTGGATAAACTCGGTATTGACGTGATAGAAGCAGGGATGCCAATAGTTTCCAAAGGCGATTACGAAGCCTGTAAAAAAATTTCAAAACTCGGTTTAAATTGTGAGGTGATCGGCTTAGCTCGCATCGCTCGGCTCGATATTGACAAGGTGATTGAATGTGACATGGATTCCATTCATGTTTTCATAGCCACCTCCGACCTCCATTTGAAAGATAAATTACAAATGACAAGGGAAGAAATCCTTTCCGCAATAACTCATGAAATCGAATATGCGAAAGAACATTTTAAAATAATAGAATTTTCAGCTGAAGATGCCACTCGAACTGGTTTAGATTTCCTCCTTCAAGCGAATAAAGCAGCAGTAGAAGCGGGTGCAACACGAATCAATGTCCCGGATACTGTGGGAACCATAACACCTCCAGGGTTTGCATATATAATTCGAAAGTTACGAGATGTTCTTCCAAAAAACATTAGAATCAGTTGCCATTGTCATGATGATTTTGGGCTTTCTACAGCGAACACCCTTGCGGGAATTGAGCAGGGCGCAAGTCAAGCGCATACAACAATTCTAGGGATAGGTGAGCGTGCAGGGAATGCCTCTATGGAGGAAGTCGTCATGTCACTTTATGCCCTATATGGGATTAAAACAAATATTAACTATAAATTCATCTATGAAACGGCAGTGCTCTTAGAACAAATAACAAATATGCGTATTCCGATCAATTTTCCCCTCGTTGGAAGTAATGCGTTTCGCCATGAGAGTGGTATACATGCGCATGCTGTGATCATGAATCCCCGAACTTATGAACCAATTGGACCAGATTTAATTGGTATACCGCGCTCTGATGAAATTGACGATGTGATTCTGAAATCAATAGGCGTCGGGAAACATTCTGGAGGACATGCTATCGCAAGTAAATTAAATCGATTAGGAGTTATGGTTGATAGAATCCAATTAAGAGAAATTCGCCAACGAATTAAAATAATAGGAGATAAGGGAAAGCAAGTAACTGACCAAGACCTACTAGCTATTGCCCAAGCGGTTCTAGGAACAATTCCCCAGACCGAAGTGTCAATTGAACTCGAAGAATTAACAGTAGTTTGTGGGATGAATGTTACTCCAACTGCTACAGTTAAATTGAAAATAGAACACCAAGACGAATGGAGTGACCATATCGCTTCTGCGATTGGTGTGGGGCCCGTAGATGCAGCTTGTAATGCCCTTTCAAAAGCCTTCAAAAGGTATTATCATAAGATCGGCGATGTAAAACTTGCTGAATACAATCTTGAAGCGATAACGGGAGGCACAGATGCGTTAGGTCATGTTCGAGTTCGACTACAGGATAATCGTGGATTTCTGGTTGATGCACGCGCTACCCATGAGGATATCGTAATGTCCAGCGTCTTAGCTATGATAAATGGTCTGAATCGAATAGTTGCTAAATATAAACTAGAACTAAACAATTTAGGTTCAGATTAAAACTTCTTTCCTTTTTTTAAAAAAGTTAATAAAATTAGCTAAAAGATACTAAAAAATATCTAATATTCCATCTTTTTAATAACGGAAGTAATTGCATCTCCCACTTCACTCGTTGTTGAAGTTCCACCAAGATCATAGGTTTTAATTTTACCATCTTTTAATATTTTTGCGATTGCTTTCTCTATTAGCATGGCACCATCCTTTAATTTCTCTCCATGTTTTACACTTAGCCAATCTAACATCATTTGAACAGAAAGTATTGCTGCAATAGGATTAATCTCATTTTTTCCTGCATGACGTGGTGCTGAGCCATGAATTGGTTCAAACATTCCATGCCGATCTCCAACATTCCCTGATGCTGCCATTCCCATCCCACCTTGAAGAACCGCAGCCAGGTCTGTTGCAATATCGCCGAACATGTTGGTACAACGCAAACATCATAAAATTCCGGTGTGCGCACGATCCATTGGGTAAAGGCATCGATAAATGCGAAATCTTCCTCTATCTCTGGATATTCTTTTTTGATATTTTGATAGGTATTTCTAAAGAGGGTGCATCCAGCAGTTACATTGCTTTTATCCACACAAGTCACTCGGAGCTTTTTATCCTTTGGTGCACCATTATTTCGTTTTTTACAATATTCAAAGGCGAAACGAATCACACGTTCTGAACCTTTTTTCGTAATTAGACGTGTATCAGTAGCAACTTCGGTTATTTCAGCTCGATTTAATCCTCCATGAGTATCACAGTATAAGCCTTCCGTATTTTCACGAATAATTACAAAATCTACATTTTTAGGTTCCCAAACTTGACGAAATTCTCCTGAAATTTTATGGGGAACACCTTCATATAATTTCGTTGGTCGAATATTGGCATATAGGTCGAGACCAAATCGAAGCCCAAATAAGGTATTTAATCCAACCATTTTTCCATCGGGATACCTCACAGTTTCCCCAGTATCTGGATAAGTCCACCCGATAGCTCCTAATAGTATTGCATCCGCTTCATTTTTGCAAGTAGGATACGCTCCTGGTGGCCATTCCTCTTTTTTCCCTGTTTTAAGCCAATATTGTCCGCCACAAGGAAATTCAATTAATTCAAAATCAATTGAAATCTTCTCTTGTATAGCTTTTAATACTTTTATTGCTTCACTAATTACTTCTGGACCAATTCCATCGCCAAGAAGCACTACAATCTTCAATTTTTTCGCCATCGGATACACCTATTATTTAATAAAATTACATTATTTTATCTTAAAATAGTTCCCTAAATATCTCTAAGAGGTGCGGTAATTCTCCCATAAGTGAGAAATGCCTCATTTACTTAAAGTTTCTTGAATCCATTTTTCTAATGCTGCATGAGCTGCCTTTCTAGAATTTAATGCTGTAAAGGTCCCATATTCCTGGATGATTGCTTGTTCAAATTTTTTTAATTCTTTTAAAGTTAATTTAAGAGTAACCCGGAATTTCATTTCATTCAAGTAGTATTCCATTAATTTTTTTCTCTCTCGAAAAAATTTTGATAAATCTTCTTCTTCAATACCAACTTTTCCTAACCAAAGTGCCATACAATTTCCTCCTTCTCATTTATTTCCGATCTTAATTAAATCTCTCCTTACAGGCCAATCTATTATGAATGCCCGCGTATCCTTATAATCACCGGACCAGATTTGCCCTCCAAAAGCAGACCATGTATCTAGAATCATTTCACACAGTTCCTCCTTTGAAAGATTTTGTTCTATTGCAAATTTTTCAAGGATTTCAATAGATGTATCTTTTAAATTAAGAGTGATTTCTATCATATCATTCCTCTCCAATTGTTTTTAGTTTATAAGGACGCCCCCACTGTTCATCAAAAACGATTGCCTCTAAAGGAAAGCGAGCGGGCCCCTTTATCCTCGTTCTCTTGGGAACACCTAAGCAAAATACTGTCAATGGTTTCCATGATGAGGGAATCCCCAGTAACTCAGCAACGATTGGTGTATATCTTTTATCTCCGAATGGAATTGCCATAAATCCACATCCAACTCCATAAGCTGTTGCAACCAACCACATGTTTTGGATTGCCATGCTTATACTCACAAGTGAAGATACTCCGGTCACATAAATAGAATCTGGAAAAGGTATATCATGAAAACTATCTGAATAACAACAGAAAATCAAAACATCTGCTTTTTCAGGATATCGAAATAATTCTCCATTAATAACGCTTTCCAATGCTCGTAATCTAATTCGTTTAGGTAAATACCACATTCGTTCTTGAGTTGTTTCATAAGGCTGTCCTCCAAAAATATCCTGTGCGCGTTCCTGACAAATATCAGATATGATTTTCTTTAATTCACTATCTCGACTAACAATGAACCTCCACTGTTGAGAGTTTTCTGGACTTGGAGCAAATCTAGCGGCATCTAGTATCTTCTCAATTATTTTATCTGGAATTTTTTCGTCTTCTTTGAATTCTCTAATACTTCTTCTCGAATAAATTGCTTCTATCACATCCAATAAATATTCCTCCTATCTCTTTTTCATATATTCAATTTAATATGTATAGATTATAAATAACTTTCAAGCAATAAATTCTTTAATTTTAACTTAAATAAATAGCAACATGCCATATTCATTTGAATTAAACCCAAAACAGAAAGAATTACAACAACAAGCTCGGGAATTTACGCAAAAATATGTAACACCTAGAGCGGCCGAAGTTGATGAAACTGATACTATCCCCCGCGATCTAATCAAAGTTATTCGTAATCCACCTTATAAATACACAGCAGCTTGGATTCCCAAGAAATATGGGGGTTTAGAATTAGATAGAATGGAAATTTGTATCTTGATGGAAGAAATCGCCTATGCTAGCTTGCCAATAGCAACCCTTATTGAAGTGTCAGGAGTAACCACCCTTCCTATAGTCTTTGGTGGAAGTGAAGAATTAAAGCAAAAATATTTGACGCGTCATGCGAAAGGAGAAATTTTTGCGGCATTCTCCTTAACTGAAGAAGGTGCTGGTTCAGATGCCAGCTCTATTCAAACACATGCTGAGAAATCTGGGAATGATTACATCCTAAATGGGCAAAAACGTTTAGTAAGCATGGCCGAACTGGCAGACATTTACATTATCTTTGCAAAAACAGACCCAACGAAAAAACGCCGTAGTATCAGTGCCTTTGTCGTTGAAAAGAATTTTCCTGGATTAAAAATCGGACAAAAAAGAGTTTGCTTTGGAGTTAAAGGGCACCAAACCTACGATCTTATACTTGAAGATTGTCGAGTTCCCGTCGAAAATCGAATTGGTGAAGAAGGACGAGGATTTAAATATGCACTGATGACCTTTGATGATACAAGGCCTACACTCGCATGCGGATATATAGGACTCGCTAGAGCCGTACTTGATATTGCTCTAGAATTTGCAAGAAAAAGAGAGACCTTTG
>JABXJU010000437.1 GCA_013375405.1 Candidatus Helarchaeota archaeon | reverse complement strand
TTGGTATTGATCTCACAGGTTCTAGCGATAATCTATTAATTAATAACACAATTAACAATTATTACTTTGGAATTCGGCTAAAATCAAATAGTAATTACAATTCTATTTCAAATAATACCTTAATCTACAATCATCAATGGATTTATGTAGATGAGTCGTGTATAGGAAATACTATTGAAAATAATATAATTAAAGAAATACCACTTATTTTCATGATTTCTTGGCTATTTCTTACTCTTATAGGACTCGGATTAACGATTCTAATCGTCTTTAAAAAAAGAGGACATGAATAAGAGAAATTTTATTATTAACTATCTAATATATCCTTTGAAGTAATATAAGGTAGAATATTAATGGCAAAAAGATCACAACATGACCATGATTTTGACTATTATTTTATATGTGAAAACTGTACAGACGAATTTTGTTGCGCAGATCCTTACTTCACATTTTGTGCCAGAAATGAGATTGACAAGATTAAGGAAAGAGTAAAAGACTTTCCCCAGAAGTTCCATGATTTTCTAGATATTGACACCACTACGTTTCAGGGTAGGGAATATGAATACTATGGCTTCAGAAAAATCAATGGGCGGTGCATTTTCTTAAAAGGTCGCCGCCTTTGCTTGATCCACGATGTAAAACCCCTACATTGCCGTACCTATCCGCTCGTTTGGAGCTATGAAGAGGAAGGGAATAAATTATTTCTTTACATTGATGAAGATCTCAATTGCCTTCTAACCAAAATCCTATCCAAGAATGAAGACTGGATTAAAACGATGAAAAAAGTCATCATAACAGAAGTCCAACAGATGGCAAAGGTTGATCTGGTTGCCTTCGCCTCGTTAGAAAGCGATGACACCTTACGAATGATTGATATTCATGACCTACCTTAATTTGCAATCATAAAAACAGTTAAATTTGAAAGAACTAAGAATTTATTCGACAACCCATCGAGGGAAATAAAATGGAACCCCGCGAAAGAATTCATACCGCACTGAATTTAGAAGAACCCGATCGTGTTCCCACTCATTTACTCTATCTAGAGGGAAATATTGTTGATAGTGTCTTGGGAAAGCCCGAGAAAGGCAGCTTTGAAGCAATGTTAAGTATAAAACAGGACTATCCCGACACTTGGATTGACCAAATGAATGGGGTACTGGGAGAAATGCAAGGCGTTATTTTTTCGCGTGTTATCGAGGCAGCAAAAAAAATTGGTGCTGATGCTACTCAAATAGGAATTATCCCATTAAAGGT
>JABXJU010000436.1 GCA_013375405.1 Candidatus Helarchaeota archaeon | reverse complement strand
TTACTCATGGGTTTTAGTGGTATCAAAAGCTAGACTTTTGATACTAATTTTTACAAGCGAAAAATTACACCCCTCACCTTAGAGGACACGGCAGAAGCAGATGCCCAGGAGAAAGGTTGACCCTTCCATGATCTACCATTCGACCAAAAGTTGGAGGGAGGATCTATGACATCTCTTCGCGTTGGTGAGAAAATGGAAAAGGTCAAAAAAAATAAAGGGATGTATTTTGTCAGATTCAGTAAAAGTTTTATATAGTAAATTCCTAAAGAAATACTTAGTTATAAGTAGGAGGATCGAATTAGGGCGGTCCAAAGTCCTGACGATTATTTTAAATATTATATTTCAGATATTTTTCGTAATCAAAAATTAGTTCTTAAGTGAGGCTGGATAGAAAAAATGGAAAAGAAAATAATCTGGGTCATTATTACATCAGTTTTCTTAATTATAGGCGTTGTTTTTGCGGGGATAATTCTTTTCAATATTTTTAAGGAATCTTTTTGGTTGGAAATAAAGTATTTTGGCTGGGATCATTTTTATACATTTGTAATTATCATGGCAGTGGTTTTCTTAGGCATCGGGGCTATATTAGAAATGACAATTGTTAGAAAGCTTGAAGTAGTTAAATAATAAATAATTCCTTCTTTTTTACTTTTATCTGTTTTTTTTAATTGTCGCCCCTCCTATTTCTTCTCTAAATTTCGAGAAGCAATGATATTAACATTGAGATTTAGGATATTTTTCACCAGGTTGTCACCCATTTGAATAGGAGCAGGTACTTTAACTTTGCTTATATAATCCATACAATCGATTAGTCTGTCCATCGGTAGTGGTTTATCCGAACGAGCCGGAATAAGGGGCAATATGCCATTATTTACCTGTATAGTTGTAGTTAGAATTCTTTTGGGTGCTGTAAATTCCTCAATTGCATATTCTTCACCACGACTACATTCATTTCCAACAATTTTGAATTCTTCTCCTACTTTCGTAACCTCAATTTGGCACCCACTAGGACAGCCAATGCAAGTGATATTTTTACTTTCTGATTCAGGCATTACTTTCTGCCTCCTTAGTCTTTGGAACAATACTTACCGTGATATCTGAGAACTCTTTGATTTTATCTTTTAAAATTGGCATAACAACCTTAATCATTTCACTAGGAATAGCAAATTTCGAGAATTTTCGATGAATTCGTTCACCACCCATGGTAAATTCCACATATACCTCTCTTTGAGGTGTTTGTGCTCGCATAAAGAAAGTTATTTTATCTGAAAA
>JABXJU010000185.1 GCA_013375405.1 Candidatus Helarchaeota archaeon | reverse complement strand
CACACACTCTGTTAATCACCTTTTGAGGTAGCCTTGGTCATTTCTGAAAAATCAATATGTCTTCAACTCCAATTTTACCTTTGTCAGCCTTTGATAAACCATGCTCGATTATCCCTGCTATTTTAAAACCGACTGATTTCCCCAAATCTCCCAATATAGCTGATGTTTCTATCATTCTTTCTCTGTCATTTATTATCCACTTATGATATTTACTTATAACCATTAAGTAAAATTTATTATCTCGTAGAACTCGATAACACTCCTCAAACGAAAGTTTCATCATTTTCAGATAATTTTCAACAACTTTTGATTTATAAACTCTGCGAGATGCCTGGAGCAATTTTATAAGGTTTAGGCTTGACGGAGGCAATTGAATAGAGAAGTATTTGTCACTAGCAAAGAGTGGTAATGTTTCGTATTTCGTTTCATCCCTATGTTTTCCTTCGTAAAACGCTTTAGTTGATCCCCAACTAAGATCTTCATCTAATCCCAATATCAGAATCGAGACCTTATTATTTCCAATATAATCTAACGCATCGAAATAAGGGGGAGAAGTAACCATGCCATCAATAGAATTACCCTTGATTATCGACATATTGGTTGAATCTCCCTTAATTATTGTAATTTTACCTCTGTTAAGATCCACATTTAGTATTTCTGCCATCTTCTTTGTAGCGAACAATGTTAAATATCTGTCTTCAACATAAAATTTGAATGAATTGATTATGTCCCATCTTCTACTTTTTTCTGAATATTCTACAATTTTTTGGCTTAAAAGAATTAAAAGGAATTTCTTTATCTCCCCATTATTGATGTTGTCAATTTCTTTCTTCAGAAATATAATCTTTGCCAAATGCTGAGTGATATTTTCATAAGCTTTACTGTTACCAGTGCCTTTTTTAATCTTCTCTTTTATTTTTATTAACTCATCTTTTATGTCTTGCTTGAAAAGTGCCCCATCTATGATTTCAAATAATTTAATTATTGAATCTCGCAAACCCTGAATATCAATTCTAAGATTACATTTGACTTCGGCTATCATCTTGCCTATTTCTAACACCTCTATCCCAATAGCATTCAACCCCATAGTAGGAGCATCAGCAATAAAGGCCCCTGACCCTACAAAAGGGTCTAAAATCGTATCCCCTTCTTTTACATCTAATAAATTTATCAAAGCACGAGAGATTCTTGGGTCTCCTTTCCCTTTGTATTTATGAAGGTAATGAAGAAAGGGTTTTCTCAGGTCGGTAGATGCCCAATCTACAAAGTCACCAATATGATTTTTCCCAAGACCAAAGTGAGGCGAACGGTAATGACCCGTTTTTATATGTTCAAGTAATTCCTTAATCCCTTTTTCCACCCCAGCTTCTTTTTCTTTAAAATACCCTATCCAGTTCACGCTATTTTGGGGACGAAATACTACAGCTGGAAGTTTTTTGACTTCCGTAGCATATTCAAAAAGTGTTTGAAAAGGTAAAAATCTGACCGTTACTAATTTATTTTTTTCAGATAGGTTCTTTAAGAAAATTTGGGTATAAGGATTTGGGTCTATTTTTCCATTTTTTAATTGTTCACTTCTCAATATTATTCCCATCTTTCCTAATGATTCTTTTAATAATTCTGGATTATTTTCTACTTCAAAAATCACATAAATCTCCCTGAAAAAAGTTACCTTTTTAGCTATGCTTACTATTTCTTTAAGCGGTATTTCAGCCAAAAATCCTTGGCCCTCACCCATATAAACTAACCGAGTAATTAAATGAATAACCTCCTCATCAAGCAAGTTGAATGGTTTCTTATTAACAAGGGTGGCAATGGTCTTAACAAATTTTGTTTTTGTGCTTAATAGACTATCTATTTCCCTTTGTGCAAAGTAAAGCTCGTCTGGGTTCCTTAAATCAAATTTTACTTTTGCTAAGCAAAACATAGCTATTCCCCCAATTTAAATAATTCACACGGTTTTATTTTGAATTGTAACTTTGTTGGGTCTGGAGTACCACCTTTTCTTTGCATAGTAATTCTTCCAATGTATAAGCTTCCTCTTGGAGATATTTTTACATCTCCGGAACCAAAGAAATTCATTGCAGTGTTGATGTCCTTTAGAATCCATGTGGTGGTGTCGTTTTCTGTGTTATATCTAGTTACTAACATCCAGTTAGCTGACAACCCTCCTCTACCTTTCAAGATGTCTGTAACCACAAGGATTTTATTTTCAATAAAGAAGTTGAGAATTTTACTCCTCAAATCTTCTGGAAGCTCGTCAAGAAACATTCTCCTCCTGTCTCTTGGAATCCTATTCTTAATTATCTCAGGGTGAGAAGCGGGATTAATTTCCCCGGTGAAGAGTTTCAGTCCAAAAGCTACGTCCTTGTCAAAATTCCACATCTCTCGGTATGCATCTACCCACCTTTTATCTACCTGGTTATAATCCGCATCTGAATTTGCTTTTTTTAGCGATAAATTTTCAATTTTTACTACCTTCCCAATAGTAATTATAATTCTCAATTGGGCATCTGCCTTTTTAAATTTCATCAGTTCTTCGTAACTATCTTTTAATCCTAACCATTCAATGTCCGTTCTTTTCATTCTAGTAGGGATATGAATTGCCTCAACAGAATCAATCTTTCTGCGATCGTATCCCATAATCTTGAGCCAAAGTTGTGCTTCATTATCCTTTTTCCAATTATTAAACTTATCGCAAATCGCTTTCTCATTTGCAAAGCCACCTTTGGCTGTAGCAGATCCAAGCTCAAATGTTGTCATAGCTATCCCTTTACTTATGTGTTATAATATTTATGCATCTCTATATATTTTACCTGTCATTATATTGACAAATTCGCTAAGCAAATGTCACCTAATGTTCCCATAATAAACACATTTTTCGAGAGCGAAATTAGATTAAAACTACGAAATCGTTTATATAAGCATTCTTTTTAAATTTTCTGTCGATTTCGAAATTTTAAATTTTGACCTCCGTCATTAAAATTTCCTTCTCAATCTTCATTATCCACTTGGACAGTTCCTCATTTAATTCTATTCTTTGCTGGGATGCGCTTTTTTCAAAGCTTTGGAACTTGTTTATAAAATCCTGTGTGTCCCCTATTCTCTTCCCTCTAGTTCTAATGTATTGACCGTATTTAATTCCTTCCTCCTCAAAAGGTTCAAAATAGTCCTGGAGCCTCTTGAATCCTTCGACTAGTTTACTCAACTGGTCAGAGATCGGTGAAAGTATCATTTTCTTTCTTGTCTCAATGTATGAATATAAGCTTATTATAAATTCTTTAGCATGCCATCCTGACGTATAACTTGATCCAGAATCTGTTCGAACATAATTAAAATTAATTTGAATTACTGGCATAGAATCACTAATAATAATTCCTACGTTCATCCTTTCGACAAGAACTAAACGCATATTTCTTCTTAGTCGTTTTAAATATTCCGGAGCTTTTTTTTCCTGATTGCCAGCGGCTAGATTGACAAACATTTTTAGTGCCAGCTCCAAGCCTAAACGCCAATTCCTCTCGAATTCCAACCGGTCTATTTGCTTCAAGATTTCTTCTGCTTTTTCTACTTGCTCAGCATTAATCAAAGATCTAAGACAGGGTAGCCAGTTTGCCTTTTCTCCTTTTAATACATTCTGATGTTGAGCAGTTATACATCTAAGACCTTGCCGAAGGTTCTTTAAATAATAATCCTTAAGATACGGAAGTACGCCTTCAAATTTATATGGAAGACAAGTAACACGGCCATCGACAGGGGAAGGAATTTGACTTAAAACGTCATAATATTTCAATTTATCATTATAGACTTGTTGGGCTTTGGGGTCCACAATAATAAGATTTAAGTTACGATTCTTTTTTGCCACATCCCAGAGCATCCTCTTAATATGATCATCACGAAAGGAGTAGCCAATCACTATCAAGAATTTGCAATTTTCTGATTCGAGTATATGTTTAATTTGTACTAATAGCTCTAAAAAAGGCTCAGCATACTCCCATTTTTGCATAGGATAAAGCATTAAACTTTCTGCTCTCTCGCCAGTTATAAGCTTAACATCACCCTTCCCGGTCATTACTGGCAATTTTATATAGCCACCTTTGTCACTTTGATACCACATTACCGAGCCGTGTAGTTTATAAAGTCTAATATCTGTATTTTCTGTCTCAAAAACCTTAGGATTCCAATAGATATCAAATCCGTCTTGATAAGTCAATTTATATTCATTGCAAAATTGTTCTACACATATATCATAATTTACAGAAATAATATCCAAGGTGTGAAATTCCTCTATGAAACTTAAAAGAGGTCTTAGGTACTTAATTTTTTCTGGTTTAACAATTGCTTTTTTCTTAATAAAATCTTTTAGGTCATCTATTATGGGCCTTTTTTCTGAATAGTCACCTAATATGAACTTTCCCCCCTTAAAGAACTTAAGAAGGGGTTCTTTTTCTTTAGTATCTAGTTTGATTAATGTCTCTAAAAGCAATTCAATATCTATTTCTCCTCTTTTCCATTCTTTTAAGGTATCAATAACTTTATTTATAGTCGTTTGTTTATCTCCATCAGTAACACTTCCCCTAAATTCTTTGACAAAAGCAAAGGTATCAGGAACTCCAGCATTTACAGAAGCTCCCGAACCAAGAAAAAAAACTACCTCTGACGAATTTTTAGCAGAAACTTTTCCTAAAGACATTATAATCCCCTTTAAATGCCTTATCCAAAATTGACTTCTTAGATGGCAAATTTCTTCTTGAGTTTAAGGAATCTACAACCAACCAAGCAAATAATCATGTCCCAAAACCATTCTTCATTTTATCTTTTCAGGTTACAATTTTCTTTTTTCTTGAATATCTTAAGATATATTGATAAACTTGATAAGGTTTGTGCTTTTTCCTAAATTCTTCCAGTCCTTTATTGTCTTCGGATCTGTATCCTCTTTCGCCCCAAATAATCCATACTAATTGTTTATCTTTCTTTGTTAGATATTTATCCAAGAGGTCTTTTCTTAAATAAATAAGTTCGTGACTAGTATCCAAGGGATCTCCCCACTGCAATGTGATACTAGCCTTTCCGCCTTTTTTGTCTAACATATCAAAAGATTGAGGCTCAATGTGTAAACTTAAATCATTGGCCAACTCCTTGGATGGGACATAAGCATGTTGTCCAGGGTTAGTTATAGAATGATATTGTTCCCAACAAAATTCTCTCACTGGAATTTGAACATCTATAGCGAGATTATTTACTACCTCTTTTTTTTCGATTTTTCGAAGTTGTAAAATTTCTATTTCCCTTTCTCTGATTAGCTTAAGCATTTGCTTTTCATCTTTGGTTCTATTATACTTTAGTAGTTTTTCGTAATCTTTTAAAATTATCTGCTTTCCATTTTTTTTATAAACTAACTTTGTTTCCTTTTTAGGTATTTCTATTATTTTTCTGGAAATAGGAATCTCTATTTTGGCAGGCTCTCTAGTGTAAGGGAAGGTGTCACACCAAGGTATTTCTCCTGCAAAAATATAATGATCTTCTTCGATTTCTGGTAGAGCTCTGTTTGTGGTTACTACTTTATTTTTGTATTTATTGAATATTCCAATATTTTTTTCCTTTATTAAGAAACCCCTCGGGAAAATAAAAACACTTCTTTTGATTTTATAGTTCTTCTGCGAAATAGCTCCGTCAAGGAGTACCCAAGGACCAACCATGTTGTTAATTTTAGTAAGAATTAAATAAACTGATACATCAGGGGTTGGACCTTTTTCTATCCATTTGGCTAAATCTTTGGGGTCCCCTTTGAGATAATCCTTTTCTATAATTTTAACCTCCTGTGGTTTTTCTGGAAAACTAGGGTCTATATCAGTATCTGAAAAGCGTTCCCCTAGCTTAGTCAATCTACCTTCAAGCAATCCTTTATCTTTACGATATCCTGCAATTTCATAGAAAGCTATCCAACAATACTTTTTCCCATATTTATCTACTTTGCCCTCATTGACTGCTCGTCCAAAACGATAGAAGCTATATCCAGCTATTTCTTTATCAATATCCCCAAATTTATCCAGTGAATATCCCAAGCTATATATTCTCCACCACATATTAGATTTAACCTTTATATATTCAGGATTTTTGAAATCGTAATTTTGTCTATTGGGTAGCAAACGACCTACCGTATAATTGTCAAAATCCGTACCAAATGGATAATTACCTTCTCTGTATTCATGTTCATTTCTATCTTTTTCTTTACCCCAGCGCCTGATCCCGCCATCCTTAAACGGTGGTCTTATTCTCTTCTTTTGCTGAGCTTTTAGGAGATTCCTATTGTGCAAAAGAGCAATTTCTATTGTATATCTTGCATAATCCCTCATCAAAATATGAGTGGTGGAATATGGTGCTCCTTTTCTAAACATTAATTTATATAGTCTTGTTACAAATTGAGGCAAAAAATTTTTTCTAAACTCAGGCTTACCTAAATTGTTATGTAATGCCATTGCTACACCATAAGAAGCAGTGAGCATTCGTTCTGGAACATAAGGGTCATTTATACTTAAGGACTTAAGACTTAAGTAATAGAATCTCTCAGGAAAGTTCCTGCCTAAAAAATAAATACATCTTGTCGCCCTATCTCTTAGGGCTCGGTCTGTTGAGGTAAGAACCCACATTAAAATTATTAAATACATTTCAACATAATCTCTAGGGATATCATTTCCTTTGGTTTTTTCCACCCAATTCAAAATTCTGTAAATGGAATTATGCACATTCTGTCTTCTTAAAAATTCTGACCAAAATAAATCTCTATCGCTCATTTTAAATTTTTCCAAAAATCTATTTAAACGCTCAGCGTTATATGGATGCTTTGGCTTTGTGGCTAAAGCCACTAGAACGTCAAGTATATCGTTACGGTACTCATCATGATTGATTATTAAAGAAACCATCTTATCTGTTGATTTATTAAATGAAGTCGGGTCCCGCCAAAAAAGCCCATTTGTAAATGCTTCTAGTAAAATACCTGGAATTTTTTTCATCTTTAAAAAATCAAATATTTCTCCTTTGTTTTTAGTTCGTATTGGAAACTCAATCATTATGGCTTCTATCAATCCCGAATTGTCATAAATAGTATAGTCATCTTTTATAAGCGAACTAAAATAAGACCCCGGGGCAAAAGATTTTTTTATTGCTTCCTTAGTAGATGTATTCAGATATTTGTTTAGAAGATACCTCGCAATAATATGGTCGCTGAATTTTTGATAAGGAAACGTAATAATTTCAGCATATTTACCTTTTTCACTATTCCATTCAATACTCTCGTTTAGCATTCCCTCAATAATGAATTTATTTATTAATCTTTTTTTCGATGATTTTTCTCCTAATATTTGTGTCATTTCTTCCTTCAAAATCCAGTCTCTCTTATTTTCTGCCATATTTTTAGCAACTTCTTTAATTATCTCCCAACATTGCCCCGAGTTGAGATTAAATTCTTCTTCTACCCCTTGGCCCCTGTTTTTAATGAAAGCCTCAAATATATAAGTCATACCTTTCTGACCAGCTGCTATTTCTTTAATTTGTTTATGTTTTTGCCCTATGCTTATTTTTTCTAGTGCTTTACAGAATAACTTCAGAAACAATGGGTTTGAAAATTCAGGGATAAGAAGGGGAACTTCAGGGAGAGGAATTTTGTAAAATTTGAAGAATTCAGATTGTGCATCTACCTCAATATTTCTAAATCCGGGATGATAGATACTAACTAATTTAGACCTTAGTCTTTTTGGAATAATTATTTTTTCAAAAGGAACTCTGCAGCTTAAAACGATGCCGATATCTGGATAACTTTCTAATTCTTTTAGAAGCCGATTCAAATTCCTTTTCCATCCCTCTTTGTCACCTTCATTAATTGCATCCAATATTATAATGGCCCGAGATTTTTTCTTTAGACCTTGGTCATTTAGTTTTTTGAGGAAGTCTTTCTTTGATAGTTTTAATTCTAAAATCTTTATAATTTGTTGTAGTGGATTATTGATAGTCTGAAATTGATGTCCTAGTAAAATAAGGGTAGGCAAGTCTATTTTTATTCTCTTCTTAGCAATATCACAAAGAAAATGAGTCTTTCCTATACCTGCTTCTCCAAGTAAAAGAAGAGTAGGCATATTCACAAGTTTGGCATTTAAACTACTTGCAAATGAATTAATTTCATAAATAACTTCACGAAGTTTTCTCAGTTCATATAATATATGATTCGTACTTTCCTCTTCACTCTTACCTTCACCCTTTCTATAATCCTCCTTCTTTTTGTAGAAAGCCATTTCTAGTTTTTCAATGGTATCTATACATTTATTAGCAATAATATGTAAATTTATAAAATCAAGTTTTCTTTGTAAATCATCACATTTTATAATCAAAGAAAAACTGGAAAAGAGGTCAGCAATTTCGCTCTCTAATTTACCTAGTAGTCTATTCCCGTTTTTAAGATGAAAAGTAGGAATTTGGGATATTAAGAAATCTCGGTGCCAACTTTTTTTCAATGCATTATGAAGATTCGTTAAATATTTAAGAAATTCTTGTGTTCTCCCAAGACATTCAAAAGCAAAAATTAACTCTTCAATTTGTAGATTGGGAGCTCCACGCTCTACACCCGGAGTATATCGAGGTCCAGCTTGGTGGATAGCAGTATTAAGTATTTTTTCGTAGAAATCATTTGTGAGTTTGTTTTGTATTCTCTTTCTTCCAATCATATCCAATAGATTCCTTAACTTTTCTACCTACTTGCTCTTGTACTTCTTGAATCTTTTCCTAGAATTTACCTTTTCCTCCCCGTGTCTTGTAGTGTAGCGTCTCTTTTGAGTCGGGACATTCTAATCAACAAGGATTCCCTATTCTAAAAAATGCATAGCAAAACTTTATGTTAAAATATTAACAGAAATATTTTTATTCTTTCTTTTTATCATGTATTACTTAGTATGTATCACCTACTTCTTGGAATAATCTATGAATATTGCGCGCCTGAGAGGAATCGAACCTCCACACGCGGCTCCGGAGGCCGCTGCTCTATCCGTTGAGCTACAGGCGCA
>JABXJU010000184.1 GCA_013375405.1 Candidatus Helarchaeota archaeon | reverse complement strand
ATTTAACATCTGCTTTAGGAAGCGATGATTATAACTTTACCATTACTCTGGGAATATTCATTTATTGCGAAGATAATGATCCAGCGTTTGATTTGGATACTTGGACCATGATCCGGATTAAATCGTTCAATCTAACCTTTTCCTACGAGAAAAACATTGATCGCAACACCTACGCGGATTGGAACCAGGTAGGAAATGAACTACCCCAAACCCCAGGGACCCTTCTAGTAGATTCGGCAAGGTTACATTTCAGATATAGATCAAATCAGAGTTGGCCTACAGCGGACTCCCCCAACGCTGAAATCAGAATGTTGATTAATAATATTCCGCATTCCGAAACCGTCAAACTGAGTTCTGCTACCGCGAGTTTTCAAGACGCCAAAACGGGTGGATATGATGTCACCCCCTTAATCCAAAAAAATGTGAATATTACACTCTCACTTCGAGTGTATCTCGCCGATAATTTCATTTTAAATAATAGTATTACTATTTCCATCGATGACGTCTATCTTTGGATAAACTATACAATAACTTTGGATGAGCCATCATTGAGTGTCGTGGCGAACACAACTTATTTATTCGTAAATCAAACGACTCAAATGACAGTGACCTGTGACAATGGTACCGGACTTGTCGATACACTATGGTATTACCATCCACTTAATACGACGAATTATACAATAGCAACAGACTTTACTGGACAACAAATCCACCTTTTAAACTTCACGAGCGCGACGCCGGGGGCGAAGTTGTTTAGATTTTGGGCCAATTCCAGCATTGGATTAGAGTCATATGACGAAGTCCTTGTTGTATGGGTACAATCTACAGCACCCACCTTGAGTGTGACCGCAAATGTCACCAATCTTTTCATGCTTGACTACACGAACATCACGGTGACCTGTGAAAACGGCTCCGGACTTGTTGACACGTTATGGTATTTCAATCCGATCACTGGATCCAATACCACCTTAGCCACCGACTTCACTGGGATCCAGAGTTTTAGTATATACGATACGAGTACAATAGCCGGCCCTTATATATACCAGTTTTGGGCCAACTCATCTTTAGGAATAGAGGTATATGATGACATCACAATAGTCTGGGTAGAACCTCAACCGCCCATTCTAACTGTGCTCGCTAATACTACAAGTCTTTTCCTCACCCAATGGGTTCAAATCAACGTGAGCTGTTTAAGTGGGACCGGAAATATTTCGCGTGTATGGTATGAAAATCCGTTCACTGGAAGCAATATAACCTTAGGTACTAACTTTGCAGGACTCCAGACCTTTTATGTGTACAATACGACTTTAATAGCAGGCTCATATGAATACAAGTTTTGGGCTAACTCAACTTATCGAGTGAATGTATCTACGTCGATCATCATAGTCTGGGTAACCCCTGTCCCGCCTTTGTTAACAGTTGTCGCTAATATCACAAATCCTTACACCAATGACTGGACGAACCTCACGGTGACCTGTCAAAGTGGTTCCGGCAATGTTTCCCGCTTGTGGTATAACAATCCGTTCGATGGAACCAATAATACTATAGCAACCGACTTTTCAGGGTTCCAAATCCATTATTTAGCCTTTACCAACGATACAGCAGGCCAATATGAATTCAAGTTCTGGGCCAACTCGACTTTAGGATTGCTAGCTACCGAATCCGTCACGGTGATGTGGGTAGAACCTCAACCTCCCGCCTTAACTGTGAGCGCTAATGACACTACTCCAGACGTTAATGAGTGGACTCAACTCACGATAACCTGTCAAAGTGGATCCGGCAGTGTTTCCCGCTTGTGGTATAACAATCCGTTCGATGGAACCAATAATACCTTAGCGACCGACTTTACGGGACTTCAGACCCATTATGTGGACTTCATGAATGACACAGCAGGCCCGTATGAATTCAAGGTTTGGGCCAACTCGAGTCTAGGTTTGGAAGTTACTGAATCCGTTACGGTGGTCTGGGTAGAACCGCTACCCCCCGCCTTAACTTTGATCGCCAATACCACGAATCCCTTCATTAATTTTTGGACTGAAATCACATTGGGTTGTCAAAGTGGATCTGGAAACGTTTCACACGTGTGGTATGAAAACCCATTCACTGGAACCAATATAACCCTAGGCACTAACTTTGCGGGGTATCAGATCTTTTACGTGTACAATATGAGTACAACTCCAGTTATACAGGAATACAAGTTTTGGGCCAACTCAACCTTAGGATTAGAGACATTTGATTCTATCATCATAGTCTGGGCAGAACCGCAACCCCCCGCTTTAAATGTGCTTGCAAATACTACAACTCTTTACCTCGATCTAACGGTTCAAATCAACGTGAGCTGTTTAAGTGGATCCGGGAATGTTTCGCACGTGTGGTATGAAAATCCGTTCACTGGTACCAATATAACCCTAGGCACTAACTTTGCAGGACTCCAGACCTTTTATGTGTATAACGCGAGTCCAACAGCCGGCCCATATCAATACACGTTTTGGGCCAACTCAACATTCTTAGCAGAGGAATCTACGTCTCTCATGATAGTCTGGGTAACCCCTGTTCCTCCTTTGTTAAATGTGATCGCTAATATCACAGATCCTTACACGAATGACTGGACAGAACTTACGGTCACCTGTCAACCTGGATCCGTGAACGTTTCACACCTGTGGTATCTCAATCCGTTCATTGGAAGCAATACTACCTTAGCTACCAACTTTGTGTTACTCCAGGCCTTTCCCATAACCAATCAGAGTCCAACGGCAGGCGCATATGAATATAAGTTCTGGGCCAACACAAGTTTAGGTGAAGAAGTTTATGCGTTCATCACAGTGGTGTGGGTAGATCCTTTACCTCCTACCTTAGATGTGAGCGCGAATACCACAGTTCTTGACGTCAATGAATGGGTTCAATTCAACGTGACCTGTGAAAATGGTTCCGGACTTGTAGACACACTCTGGTATCACAATCCGCTTTTGGGAAGCAATACTACCTTAGCCAATGACTTTACAGGGAGTCAAACCTATTACTTAGACTTCACGAGTCTAACACCAGGCCCATATGACTTCAAGTTTTGGGCCAACTCCACTTTTGATTTGGAGGTCTCTGAAACCATCACAATCACCTGGACAGCCCTTTCACCTCCCAGCTTAACCGTGAGCGCGAGTCCCCAAAATCCTGAAACCAAAAAAAATACCTATATCAACGTGACTTGTACAAGCGGATCCGGCAATGTTTCCCACCTGTGGTATCTCAATCCATTCACGGGAATCAATGTTACCTTAGCGACCAATTTTTCGGGATTTTATAGTGAAATTCTGATCTTCACGCGTTCAGAGGCAGGTGAATTTGAATTCAAGTTTTGGGCCAACTCGACTTTTGGATTGGACGCGATACCTGTATCCGTCCTGGTGAATTGGATTGCGCCCAGCTTTACATGGTTAATTTGGACCTTAGTTGGAGTACTTGGAGCAGTAGCAGGAGCTTTCACAGTATATCAATTATACTTTAAAGTGCCAAAGACGATCAGAACCATTCGAAAGACGAAACGCGATATAAATAAAGGCAAAGAAACACCTCCATTGGATTTAAAGAAAAGAGAAGCGATGGTCGAAGATATCTACTTGGAGAAATTAAAGTTAGGAAAAATAGGAAAAGCGCCCGTTGCAAAGCCAGAACCTGAAACAATTTCCGTATTAAAGAAGAGCAAGGGGATGGAATAGAAAACTAGGTAAGGAGAGAAGATTATGAGTAATTCGGAGAAAGGAAAAGCACCTGAAAAAGCAGCTAAAAAAGCACCTGAAAAAGCAGCTAAAAAAGCACCTGAAAAAGCAGCTAAAAAATCACTAAAAGAAGAAATAGAGAAAAAAATCATTTCTGAAAAAACATTAGATAATCTAAGCGTAGAAGCCATAGATGGACTCGGACCTAAAATTACAGCCAAGTTCGAGGGTATCGGAGTCAAGACTATAGAAGATTTAACAAAGGCAAATCCATTTGCTCTTTATGCGAAGGTGAAACTCCCAGTCCATAGATTCATCGAATACCGAAAAAAAGCGCAACGGATTCTACTATTAGACTTCGATAAGGAGATTCTTAATAGTCTAGCCGATAAAGATTACACTATCGAGAAAGCAATTGAAGAAGAGCCTAAAGTCATAGAGGATATTACTGGAAAAAATAGGAAGACCGTCCATGATTTTCTAGAAAATGTTGTAGAAATTACAATGTATTTGGATGCAATTACGTGTCGAGCGAATTCTGTAGCAATTCTTCATCGAGCTAAACCGAAACCAGTTGAACCACCAACTGAACCAACTGTACCCATTGAAGAAGAGATAGAATTCTTGGGAAGAGAACAAATGCTCGCTTATATTCACGCCAACGAAATAGAAAGAAACATCTTGGATCTCTTACGGAAAAGAGCCAGAAATAAAGCTGATATATTAAGTCATTTAGAGGCAAAAGAAATCCCATGTACGGCTCATAAGCTAAATGAGGTTCTTGATTATTTTGTTAGAGCCGAACTTGTTCAAATGGAGTGGTTCAAAGGTAATTACGATGTGCATCTCTTTTTAATTTCTGATTTTGCACTATTTAGGTCACCAGCCGAGAAGATTGTTGCGGAGGCCAAGAAAGGCCTTCCAACAAAGGAAGTTGCTGACAAATATCTCGAAGAAATTACAGAGTACTTTAATACTTACAGACCAAATCCTGGAGATAATATCCTTCTTGCAGAAGATATATTGAATCCCGATGTTTTTGTAACCGTCGTACTTTTACGAGAGCAATCCTACCCATTCAAAAAATTTCCGAAGGGATTTGGGGAAATAGATATGCAGACAATCATTAAAGCATTGGAAATGGATGGATTAGTTACAATCATTCCTGATGAGACGAAAAGAGATTGGGTATTACTTAAGACAGACATCTCAATACCACAATATTATCCCGAATATATGATAGACAACATCCGAGCTGATATGCAAGAAAAGATAATAAAGCCCGAGGCTGCCATTAAACATTTAGATCTGCTTGAAATTCATTATGACACGTTTTTTGAAATATACAGCAAGTTCTTAAAATCTGAGTAAAATTCTTTTATTTTTTTTTATTTTTTTAAAAGAACTGTTTGTTCAAAATCTATACAAATTTATACTTAGTTTTTTGATATTATTTTTGTTTCGGGATTATAGGAAGTAGAGGGGAGATATTGTAATTCGATCAATTTGGGGATGATTTCTTCGAGCATCAGTTCCGAACGGTTTAATTCTTCTGCTAGTTGAGTGAGACTCATCTGTTGTTTTTTTGCGAGTCTATTGTTCAAAATAGCTAAAAAATTATTGTAAAAGGCAATACTATCAAAATATAGGTTTTTGGAGTCATCAGTAATGCGCCAACGAACCGAATGGTATGCTGCATATGACTTGTTAGGATTATCTAAGCGAAAAATACCAAACCCTGATTTTAAAAGAGTCATTTGAGTGAAATCAAATACAATGGCAATTGCTTTTTCGTTCAACGCCTGATATCCAAGTTGATTAATAATATCTATCGGAGATAAAAATAACCCTATACGTGGATGAGTATGAAACCAACCTACAATGAACTCATTTCGTTCTGCCGCTTTAGAATCAATCATAGCTGCTTTTGCATAATGTTCTTCTTTAAATTCTACTTCCACATCTGTTCCAGAAGCCATCGGAACAATTTCAGAAATCACAACATCATCATTTACTAATTTTCCGACGATTAATGCCATGACTTCTTGATATTTTGGATGAGGTATTTTTCTATTGGCGAATGTAAGTCCATATAAGAGCATGTCCTCGTATATTTTCCGCGTGAGGATTACTTCACCCTTTTCCTCAATAAATTTCTCTTGAGTCTGAGTCCGTGCTGCTGGAATATATCGAGTCGCGAAGTCCATTACAAGTGCCATAACCGTTGCATGCAGAGTGGAACTCAACACGGGTACATTCGTGGCATTTTCAAGTTTCTCATTTAAATTAGCATAAGCGTCGCTAGTGCTCTCATCTGTTACATGCAAAAAAAAGAGGCACAAATCTTTAGCAAACCCCTCTATATTATATTTTTGACTTAACACAGTTGCTTTTCGTAAATATGGCATTATATCAGTAGAGTTATTTAAATTGATTAAACAGAGGATTGAGAGTGCTAAATTGAAAACGGTACATTCTACTAAAGAATAACGTTGGCCCTCTTCTTCCAGATCAATGGATCTATTATAAAATTCTATAGCCTTCTCAAAATGTTCTAAAGCAGCTTTATATTTAGATTGTGCCAGATAACACGCACCAATGCTTGAATAAGAGTCGCCCGTACTGCGAGATATTTCAATTAGGTATGCATCACTAACTAAATATACCGAGATTGCTTCTTTGTATTGTTTAATTGCATCATCGAAATTACCGATAAGAGTGGCTAAATAGGCACCACGATTGAGTAAGGTTCCGGTCTCAAATCGAAGATTTTGAGGTGGACCGATTGATTTCAGTGATTTTAAAGCTTGAGAATAGTTTTTTATAGCAGATAAATAGTCACCCGCATTCTCGGCATCTTTTGCCTTATTCTCAAATTCTAATTTTTGCTCAAGAACTTCATCTTGACTCCATTCTGCTGGTAGGTATCTAGTTGCAACATTCCTTACATGACTTATGATTATTGGTTGTAAAGTCGAACTCAAAAAGGTCACATCTTTGGCATTCTCAATTTTGTCCTCTAAAATTGTTTTAGCCTCGCTTATGTTCTCTTCAATTATATGCGAGAAAAAGAGGCTCAAATCCGTAGCAAATCCTTCTACATTATTATTTTCACTTAATGTGATTGCTTTTTGGATGGAAGGCAATACATCGGTATTTACTTTATTTAAATTGATTGAACAGAGAATTGAAAGCGCAATATTAAAAATAGTAGATTCTATTATATAATGATTTAGCTCTTGTTCTTCTTCAATTTCAGCGGCTCTTTCAATATATTCAATAGCTTTATTAAAATGTTCTAAAGCAGCCTTATAATCGGATTTAACCAAATAACATGCACCAATGCTCGAATGGCATTCTCCTACATTGCGGAAAATGTTAGTTAAAAACTCATCACTTCCAAGATAACCTTCAATTGCGGCTTTATATTGCTTAATTGCCGCCTCGAAGTTTCCTACGCTCTCTGCCGCTTTTGCTTTATCCCTGGATTCCATTATTATTTTAACTCATATATTTCATTAAAATTATCACTATGTACTTAAGAACGGCAATTAAATAAGGCTTATTTTTTTTTTCTTCTTCTTCAATTTGTTCCTAGAATAGTGAGTAGTAGAATTTTTAATAATTGAAATAATTATAAGACGACTTTATTTCGTATCAGGTTGTCCGTATTTTTCCCGAATTTTCGCACGCAGGGCTTTTCCCACCGGCGAGATTGGAAAAGAGTCGGTGAATACAACTGATCTTGGTTTTTTATAACCTGCCATTTTATCTTTGCAAAAGTCCATTATTTCTTGACCAGTAATGTCTTTTTCAGGAACTAATCCTTTTTTAGGGATGACAACTGCCCTGACTGTATGCCCCCAATCTTCATCAGGAACTCCAATAATACAAACTTCCTTTATCTTTGGATGCTCAGAGAGAATTTCTTCGACTTCAAGCGGAAACACTTTTTCGGCGCCAGTACTAATACACTCTTTTTTCCGTTCGATGGTATATATTTCGCCATCTTTCATATATCCCAGGTCCCCGGAGTGCAACCATCCATCTTCATCAATAGTTTGCGCCGTTTTTTCTGGATCACCATAATAACCCTTCATTATATTTGGCCCTCGGTAAAGGATTTCTCCTATTACCTCATCTTCGACTATATTCCCATCATCATCAACGATTTGAATTTCAATATTGGGAATTATTTTTCCTACAGATCGATCTCGTAAGGTCGATTCATCCCCATCAATCTTAACACTGGCTGCAGGTGCCATTTCCGTTTGTCCAAAGACATCTATTAGTAGAGCTTTAGGAAAGTACTTCAAAATCTTCTTTTTGTATTTAGCACGTAATAAGGCGGCTCCGGAGAAAGCTACCTCTAAACTATCCAAGGTAAAATCGGGACGTTCCTTTTCTAAGTAATCAATTATCCACTTCCATTGTGTCGGCACAAAAAGCGTCCACACTACGTTATTTTCTTCCATGATTTCAATTATTTGAGCCGGTATAAACCTTGGGCTCTCTGGAAATACAAGTGTCGATCCGCTTAACAGCCAATTGAGGACAAATAACGCATAAGCTGCAAGATGAAACATTGGAGGTGTTAGTAACATTACTGTAATCCGTTCATCTTCGGGCTTTGCGCCTAATGATCCGATCATCCTTAAACGATCTCTGAAGGATCCCTCCATATGAACGCCTCCAAGTAAAAATTTCCAAATTAATTTCGGAAACATCGAAAGTTTTCCTTTCTTACTATATACTTTTGGAAGTAAATTCACAAATTCTCGGATTTGATCCATGATTGTCCCCTCAAACCTTAGATCATATTCCTCAGGTTTTCCGTGGAACATCTTTAGTTTTCCTTCTACCTGTCTAACCGTTATAGGGGGCATAGGCACGGCACCTTCTTTAAGGGGCAATTCAAAAACGATGATTCTTCTATCTTCAGGGTCAGTAAATAATTTCGCATACATCTGGCCGAGGAACATATTGAGCACATCGAGGATTTTTTCTTGTCCTTTGCTCCGTGCGTAATGGGGATAATCAATATCTTTAACTTTTGGGAGAAACGTAATTAACAAGTTGACGGTAGCTTCTTGATTCACAACCATATTCTCATAAGATAGCATCACCCCCTTAGGGCGCCCAGTGGTGCCACCCGTATAGATAATGACGCTGGTATCATCCCAATCGACTTTCGCTTTCGTGTTTTTATTCTTTCCTTCTTTAATTAGAGCTTCATAATCATAAAAATCAGGGGGCAGCTCCTTATCTGAATCACTCGTTCCAATATAAAATCGGACATTTGGCACATTAGGCTTGGTCTCTAATACGAGATCGAGCAGCTCACCTTCAAAAATAAGT
>JABXJU010000183.1 GCA_013375405.1 Candidatus Helarchaeota archaeon | reverse complement strand
GTGCTCTTCCGATCTTTTTATAATCTGGATATCCTGTATCGTGTTCACATATTATGTATATGACTTTAAACATTCTATTAAAATCATCAACTATTAAAATCCAATCATCCTTTCCAAAAAAATAACCCAAGATTTCGTTTTTTTCAGATAAATTTTCCACAATTCGGTTAATCACCTCTTTAAATTTTTTCCTAACATCTCTATCATCAATTCCTTTTTCTTTTGCGATTTCATCTGCTAGTTTTTCGTAACCAAGGATATCCAAATTAATGAAAATTTTTTTCCCTTCCATCTTATCACCATATAATGAGAGTTAACCCCCAATCAAAATAACTATTTTTACTTACAGTTGTTAAGATCATTCTTTATTTTAATCAATTATACAATTATTCCACTTCTTAATTGATATAATTATGTTACACTGATACTTTTAATTTATTTTTAGTGTAAGATTTTCCATTAAATAGAAAAAAACTTGCACTACTTTTTGATTTTCAATTTTTATTAAAAGATTGGATAAAATTGGAAGTAAATTTTAGGAAGAAGAGGAAATCTGAAACAACAGTTAGTATAGCAATTTGAGCAATACCGCGTCAATCCCCGTTCCCTATGGATAATACTGGCAAGGCCCTCATTCAGGGTTTTTTGGATTATTTTCTGAAATTGGAAAACATCTGAAAACCTATGAAGAATCCGCAGTTGACATTTGATCAAAGAATCAAGAAGAAAGGAGCGAAGTCTGTCAACATTTTAATGGCAATTTAAAATAGAAGGCTTCTTAACTTAGAAGGAACTCGTATTTATCCCTCAGGAGCTGTCTTTTTAAATTGTTAATATCTTTTAACGGTTATAATTTTACGCTACGAAGGAAATCAGGAGGCCCGCAGCAATGCGTGTAATCAATTACAACTTACTTTTGCTATGATTAAAATAACTGAATTCATTAAAACTGAAATTTCTGTTGATCTTAAATATCGATTTCTAGAGGTATTGATAGATAATTCCCGCACACGGGAAGTTATCGGATCTGATAAGGGATTTAAAAAAATGAAATGGTCTACCCATAGACAGATTGCTCGTTTTATAGCTAGGTTCATTCCGTATCCTTCTTTTCTTACAAAAGAGTTAGTTGAGGGATCAACTGATCCGGACATAAATAAAGATAGACCGCATCATCAACCTGATCCCAACTGCATACTTAAATACATCTGGGATGCTCGAGAAGCTTTTCACGAGAACGATTTGAAAAAAGCTTTTAGAAACTTAGGACGTGCCTGTCATTACATTCAGGACATGTTGATTGAAAATAATCGGGAACATAATTCTCTAGAGGAATCTTTAAGGAATGAGAGAATCCGAGATGACTTAATTGAAGAGGGATTCCAGCAAGGAATACATTCCTATCGGCAGCTCAAAAATATTATTTTTAAACGAATTGGGCCATTAAAATCCCCCAAGCAAATTATGAAAGACTCTTGCGAAATTTCAGCTCTAGTAGCGAAGGCGGTAATATCCAAAGAAAACCCCCCAGGAAAATTAATTGATGATTTTCTTTCCGCAAAAAGAAGATATCATCACAAAACTCTTCCCTTTTCTTTACTAATTTCACTGATCTTGCTATTTATCTCCCTCGCTACCCATAACTTTCCCATATCTCCTCTTTTTTTAGTCGCATCTATCCTATGTGGTTTCTTAATTCCACAATTAGACCCCGATTATAATTATTTAAAACAAGAAATGAATTGGTATGGATGTTCAAAGATAGTAACTCTAATAACACCCTCTCTTCCGACCTCTTCCTCTCTTCCGTATTTAGAGAGTTAGAGAGTTTAACTTTTATTGATACTAATTTAAAATTATAGTGAATAACTAAAACACAGGATAATTAGCAATAAATGGATTAAAGATGAAGAAATATCAACTATTTTTGATTCATTTAATAATAATCTGTGTTCATCATTTCTCGCTTTTTACTTTTGATCCAAATATGGAGTTTAGTACCCGCTCGGCGTATACTTGTTGGTCTGGACTCCACTCTCCATACACCTTTATGAGAATTTTTCTAAATAGGTTTCTAATTACCCCCATTAATTCACCGGTCCATTTTTTTCCATGAAGTTAATACTTATTTCCGGAGAAAAAGTCCTAAAATCCGGATTGATTCGCATGTATTTTTTAACATCCTGTAACTGCTATAAATCAAAAAAGAATACTTTTTAAAATTTAACTGATATTATTGCCCATTTCACGTAAAAAAATATAGATATATCCTCATATTTTTTGGTTATTCGTCTTTGGAGAAGACCCAACTGCTGACCCAAAACTCTTGAACCATATCTACTTGTGGTAAGGAAAGAGATCTTGAGTGAGGATGAAATGCATTAAGATCCTAAAAAATCAATCGAACTCAGTTGGCTCCTGCAATTTTTACTTTTGATACGCAGATTGAGGGGGTTACTATTTGGTATATTTCCCGATAATCGGTACCCACTGCATATATTTGTTTAAAGAAGTCGAGCATGTTAATTCCTAGCATTGCTTTTTTTAATGGATAGGATATTGTCCCATTTTCAATTTTAAAACCCAAGCTAATCAGCCCAGAAAAATCACCAGTTGCGATATTAGGGTGATCCCAGGTGTAATAGAGTAATATCCCCTTTTTTGTTTCAGAAATGAAAGAATTTAGATCCCCTTTTTTGCCTATTATCTGTAAATTGCTTATACCAATTGAAGGAATGGATCTGTACGAAGCTCTGGACGCATTTCCAGTACTTTGAATCCCCTCTTTTCCTGCAGTATAGGAGTCATATAGGAAATTTTTTAACACTCCATTCGAAATGAGAGGTGTAACTTGCCTGGGAACGCCCTCTCCATCATATTTAGAGGTTCCTAAACCCGCAATTCCGTTTTTATTGATCAATAAACCATCATCAGTGACATTGAATATATCCGCAGCTATAGTTTGTTTCCTAAGATTAGTCAAAAAAGTTCTTTTGTATTGTACAGATTCTGCATTAGTCGCAGCACCAATTGCGCTTGAGAATAACATGGCCGCCGCGAAGGGATGAAGGATAACAGGATATGTACCTGTTTCAATATTTTTAGCATGAAGGCTTTTTAATGCTGTTTCAGCTGCGGATCTCCCAGTAAATTCAGGATTCACTTCTTTTAGAAATCTAGAGGCTTGAAATTCAAATCCAGAGCTCCTTTCTGAATTTTCTTTAGCGGTGATTTCAGCAGTAATTTGAATTCCAGTTCCCCTTGAACTCTCTTCTATACCATTTGAATTAAGCAGATAATTTTCCACTGTATCACAATCAAATCCTATATTAATTGCCGATACTCGTTTTTCAAGATTTGCAGCAGTTGCTGTCCTTAAACAATAATCCAATGCTGTTTCGATTTCAATTGTGGATATTTTCTTATCAAACATACCTTTCACTGGGGGATATGAGCTAGGATGTGGAAAATCTTGGAAATCAGGGTCTGGAATGCCTGTTTTACTAAGCTTCACAGCCGTTATAACCATATTTTCTAATGATTTCCATTCAAAATCTGTTGAAAATGAGAATCCAATAGAACCATCACAAACAACTCGAATCGAAATACCATGATCATAAGAGTCTTTGGCTGATTTTATTGACCCTTTTTCAATTGACGCAGAAATCAATCTTGCATTTGTGATAAAAACTTCGGTATGGTCAACTCCTTGGCTTTCAGCTAATTGTAAACATTTTCTTCCAAATTCAATATATACCATATCTCAAATCTCCTTGAAAAATCATTCAAGTCCTCCAACTACGACATTTTTGGGCATGAGAGCAGCAGTTCCAATTGATATACGAATGTATTCTGGGGACAAACTATTCTCACTGGTAGTATCTAAACAAGATCATTCAAATTATTTCTTAAAATTTTTTCAATTTATTTATATTATTCCATTTTGTGAAGGTGGCGGAATTACCCACGGAGAAAGATAAGCTCAATGATTTACAGTTTATAACTTTTCAGAAGGCGAATTGTGAGTATATATTCTTTATTTATTCTTCTAACGCCCACACTTTGATGAATCTACTACTGAGGATTTTTCCGTTTTTTGAATATAATGGGCAATATAGTAGATGCCTTTAATTCGCATCAGAAATTTCCTAGTTCGGTAAATCCAAATAAAATTAAGATTCTCATCACATAACTCTTGAATATAGGATGATTCAATTCTATATTTTTATGGCTGTAATCGCCGTTTTGTTATACATACTCGCTGGTGGTAATAAGTAGTCAGTCTCACGTTCTAAGTGATCTGTACAACAATGTTGTTATTTTTTTTCTAATTTTCTTCCATCCCTGTAAAGATCGTCGGCCTAATGCCTTAATGGAATCAGGAATGAATTGGGGAAGCAATTCATTGATTTTATCTTCAATTATACGCTCTGTAATAGGAGCTATTACTGGTGTAACGTATTTTAATATAGTTGGTAAGAATTTTTGATATCGTGCCGTATTTGGCATGAAATTCGCGAGATTATAAGTATGACTCTCCCCAACATTTAGTAACGAATAAAAAACATCGTTAATGAAAGGAACCAACCACTTGGCTGCATCCATCGAAAAGGGAACCTCACGAATGAAATTCCAGATTTCCAACCCTAACTCAAACTCTTCTCCAATTGGTGAATTTTTCCATTGGGTTTCATATTGACTGAGGATTTGGTAATCTCCAGTAGTGAGAAATTGCTCACAAACCTCCACGGCGATTTTCCCTGAGAGCATCGCATAATAAATCCCCTCCGCTTCAAGGGGACATGGGAAACCTGCAGCATCTCCTATTAATAATACGCCATCTGTCGAATATGTCTGCACGGGCTCCTTAACAAACGTTAATAAATGAGCTTGAAATTCTCGTGGGCGCCCATCAACGAGTTCTAATTGCTGTTTCAATGCAGGAACTTCTAAAAATTTATTCAAATAATATTTTGGATTTTTATCCCACGCGTTTACAAAGTGCCCAACCCCTACATGAACTCCATTCGCATGAAAAAACGAATATGCCACTGGGAATGCTGAAGAAAACCAATAATGTAAAGCATTATTTGCAAAAACTTTGTCAATCTTCTCCTTAGGGGCCTCAAAATCGTAGGTGACCATAAGGGTTAAGTCATCTTGATCCCATTGCTTCCGCAATCCACTTTTATTTGCGATTGTTGAAATCACGCCATCTGCGCCTAAAACGAGTTTCCCATAATATTTATTATCATTTCCATCCTTAACCCCAATAATTTGGTTTTTTTCATTACGTAAAAGGTCTGTTATTAAGGTAGAAGTCTTCAATTCCGCTCCTGCCGTCACTGCCAGTTCCGCTAGATATGGATCAAGTTCTGCTCGATAGACGTTAACCGTAAGAAAATCCCGAGCTTCCGGATAATTTGCCATGGTGGAGGCTGAAAATCCAAAGAACGTCTTTTCTTCGAGATTCTCGTTAATGAAGTGTGCAGTAGCCATTTTCGCAATTCGGACCGACTCCAATCCAAGATCTGGTTTAAGATATTTAAAATCTCTAAAAACTTTGGGGGATAACGCCGTTCCTGAACAATTTTTCTGACCTGGTATTTCTGACCGTTCAAACATAATGGTCTTAAATCCTTTTTCCGCTCCATATTTCGCCGCCGTACTACCACCAGGGCCTGCCCCTACAATTATAATATCATAATTCGACATTTTCTATCAACCCATTGTTTATTAAAAAATCAATAATTAAATTATTTTTTATTTCTAGGTACTTTACACGCCCCCAAATTTATAACAGAGCCATCTCGTTCATGTGGATTGAGATTCTTATAAGTCGCGACTGTATCAATATCTTAAAATATTTTAAATCTGTGGAAGAATTATGATATGTTTAAATAATTATAATAATTTAAACGCAATTAGGATAAAGATGGGGTATAAAATTGATGATTGGAGTGAAAAAGTGAGATATTGTAGAGTAAGAGGTTATAGAACAGGGATTGTCTTAAGAGATATCTTGGTAGGATGGTCAAAAATGAACAAATTTTCTTATTCTGAAAATAAGCAAAGAATTAATATTATAAGAGAATATTAAAGTGGTATGGGTCATTTTAGCCCGCCAATTATCGCCCCAGAAATGGCAACATGAGGGCCTCCATCGCTAACTGGGACATTTTGTCCTCCTTTTCCGCAATATCCCTCTGAAAATTCTAAATCGCGTCCAAAACCAATTACATTGTTTAATGTTTCCAGTGTCATTCCAGATAAAGCAACATCACGTAATAATTTACCTTTTTCACTATTTTTAATAATAAAGGCCTGTTTACATTTAAAAGTAAAAGATCCTTTAGTAGGATCTGTATAACCATACGTCCAACCCTCTAAAAAGAGGCCATTTTTTACTTCTTCAAATAATTCTTCGATTGACCATGAACCTGGTTGAAAAAATGTATTTGACATGCGTACCAACGGTATATTTCGATAATTTTGAGAACGGGCATTTCCTGTGGGTTGAGTCTTTAGACGACTGGCCGTTTCTAAACTATGAAGAAAATTCTTTAAAATTCCCTTTTCTACTAAATTCTTCTTTCGTGAGATGCTACCCTCATTGTCGTAGGGATAATATCCAAAATTGCCTTTAAGCGTTGGATCATCAACAATTGTTACTGTGTCTAGTCCAACTTGGGTTCCAATTTTATCTGCAAGGATTGATTCACCTGAAAGGACTGCGTCAGCTTCGCATGCATGACCAAAGGCTTCATGAACAAAAACTCCAGTAAGATTTGGGTCCATAATGACTGTAAATTTGCCTGCTTTAGCAGGAACCGCCTTTAACAGCCGAATTGCCTTTTCAGACGCGATTTTCCCTAAGTTTTGTCCTTTTTCAGATTCGACGAGCTCGAATCCACCAGTTCCGCCTATACTCTCGGAACCCCTCTGTCGGATTCCAGCCTCGAAAGCATAATTAACACTTGCAATCCTAATAAAGTTTACCTCCATTTCAAGTCGGGTTCCATAAGAATTTAACACTAATTGATCCCCAACAAAATCCAAATAAGCTGTATTAGTATTAATGATTCGAGGGTCGAATTCTTTTGCTTGTTTATCTAAAATTATTGCTAGATTTAATTTTTCATCAATTGAAACATCTAAAAGTTTCTTTTTTTGGGGAAATGAGATTTTCTTTTGGTGGGTTGGTTGCTCAATAAGTTCGAATTTGACTTTTGCTTTTTCACCCGTTATTTGAGCTATTTTAAGCGCTGAATGCATGGTCTTAGTGATTGATTCCTTATCAAGTTTATCAGTGAATGAGAATCCCCACCCACCGGTTATAAAAACTCGAATACCAATACCTTTATCAATTGCAGAAACCATATTACGAGTCTTACCATTAATTAAATTAATGTGGTTGTAATGATTATTTTGAAGTCGTAAATCAATAAATTCTGCGCCCTTTTGCATAGACTGATCAATAAGCTTTTCTAAAAAGTCAATCAAAATCCGAACCCTCTTTGAATTGAAATTAAATTATAAAATACTAATTACACTGGAACCTCTCTAACACCGTCTGAAATACTACAATAATAAGCTATCGGCTGTTTGTTAGTTATTTTCGGATACTCAAGAAGAACTTCATTCATTAACTTATCCACTTTTCCCTTTTCCACTAGACTTACTACTGCTCCTCCTAAACCTGCTCCTGTCATTCGGCTTCCAATTACTCCTGGAACCTCTTTTGAGATTTTTACCATCGCATCCAATTCTTTACTACTTACTTCATATAAATCAGCTAGACTCTGATGCGATTCTAGCATTAATTTCCCTAGGAGCTCCAAATCGCCCTGTTGTAAAGCTTTCTTTGCATCTATTACTCTTTGATTTTCATATATGACATGTTGAACCCTTTTTTGAAGAGTATGTGGAAGATCTCCTTTGTATTTTTCAAAAAATTCAGGCGTCACATCTCGTAAGGCTTCAATTGAAGAATCATGTTTTTGTAATATTTTTACTGCATCAAAACATTCATTTTTTCTATCATTTAAGGCAGATCCTGCTGCACGTTTAACATTCGTATGTAAAATTAAAACGCTTATATCTTCACTTGGCATTTTAATGACTTCATAGTCTAAGGATCTGCAATCTATGAATATTACACTGTTTTTTTCACCAGCAACACTTACATATTGATCCATGATACCACATTGAACACCTACAAATTCACGTTCAGCTCGATAAGCAATTTTGATTAATTCTAAGGGAGGAATATCTAAATTATATAACAACTGAAAAACATATCCGATACTCGTTTCTAATGCTGCTGAGGATGACATACCACTTCCGATGGGAACCGTGCCGTGGAGAACTCCATCAATTCCCCCAATCTCATATCCAGCTTGCATTAAATAATAACATATTCCTTTCGCATAATTCGCCCATCTGTCCTCTGCTTTAAACTCTAAGTTTTTCAAGGAAAAGGAAACAGACTTTTTCAAATTTAATGAATATAGATTAACGATATCAGTCTGGTTTGGTGCTGCCGCAAGCATCGTATCCTTATCCAATGCGCAGGGGAGTACAAATCCCATATTATAATCAGTATGCCCTCCAATTAAATTTGCGCGCCCGGGACTAACAGCAATCTTAATCTTACTTTCTTCACTCTTATACTTCGCTTTCAAATATGTTACAATTTTCATCTTTCTATTCTTCATAGTTTTCGCCTTATTTTAAAGTAAGAATTAAATGTTCTTATTAAAGATATTTCCACAATAACAACTAAAGGATTTATCAACTGATTATGAGGAATATCTTGTGGCAGAGGAAACCATTTCAACTGGAATCCAAAATTTAGATTCATTGATAAAAAATGGGCTTCCTTTCAAAACATTAATTCATATATATGGAGAAAGCGGAACAGGTAAATCCACATTAGTTATGCAATGTGCAAAAAACTGTGTTTTAAAGGGATGGAAAGTTCTAGTTCTGGATAATGAACGTACCTGTTCAAGTACGAGATTAAAAACAATCTGCGAAACTAATTATGAAAAAATTGCTCAATCTATCTTAGTGTATGAA
>JABXJU010000435.1 GCA_013375405.1 Candidatus Helarchaeota archaeon | reverse complement strand
TGTGCTCTTCCGATCTGGAATTTCTATTATACCGGTTACACAGGAAGTTTCGGTACTGCGGGGCATTTTGATCTAATGTTAATTAAGGTGGGATTAAAACCCTTTGTACCACCTCTTCCGATCATTACCCATCCAAGCACGAGTGATACTGTAAGCGGTACTGTAAACATTCAAACTAATATTCTCGAGGGCGTGAAGAATGTCACCTTTTGGCTGGATGGGATTGGTACGGGCACCCTTCTCGGGACGGATACCACCATTCCCTACTCACAAACATGGGATACTACTGCTGCCACTAATGGGGTTCACGACCTCCGGGTCCGGGTTTTTGATTTTGCGGAAAACTACCGGGATAGCCCTGCAGTCTCGGTCACGGTCGATAATACTCCTGCTGAAGAGCAGTGGGTTCCTTATTTGCCTTTTCCAGCCCAAGTGGATTTGACGACTTGGATGGATAATTATACCACCTATGTTGATGTTGCAATTACATTTTCTACTGGTGGCTATAATGTGTCAAGTTGGGGAGAAATCACAAATCATGGATATGGTTTTTCTGCAAACTCGGAAATCTGGCAATGGACAGGAGGCGTTACATTGGCTTTCATGACAATTTCTCACACCTATGAGCTCGGCTATCTGGAATCCGGGTATTATAATTTCACCTTTAAAGCCTGGGGGAATTATATTAAAAGTATATTTTTTGTTATTACAACACCTCCAGCTATCATACCTGAAAGCATAACAAATTTAACAGGATTGCCAATTTTAACAGGGATGCCTATTACCATCGAGGTAAATATTTCCAATGCCGGCGGAATTTCGGAGGTCTGGTTGAATTACATGGTTGGTGGAATTCCTCAGATACCTATTTTAATGACCATGGTGGATTTTGGAAATGGGACGATATTTAGCCGATTCAGCGGAACGATACCCGGTCAGCCCGCAGGTGTAGTAGTGAATTTTAGTATCACAGTGGTAGATAAATATGGGAATTCCACCATGAGTAATTACTTTAGTTATGGAGTAGTCAGCGAAGAGATTAGCTCGAGTATTATTCCCATGATGATGACGTTTGCGGTTTTGGGCGTAGTTGTTACCTCCTTGATAATATACAATAAATTACATTTAAAAAAATCACGGCAGGCTTCCCTTCGAGATATTCCCTATCATATTCATTCCAGAATGATGCAACAACATACAGAATATATCCCTTCCTCTTCAGTATTACAATCAATTCCCAATTTGATTTTTTGTTCATATTGTGGGTTCGAAAATGAGCCAACCAATCTCTTTT
>JABXJU010000434.1 GCA_013375405.1 Candidatus Helarchaeota archaeon | reverse complement strand
AATGAATATACCTATCCCCCAGAATTAAAAGATGAAATACAAGAGAAATTTGGAGATTATATTTTTGATGTAGAATTTAGAACTGATAAAAAGAAAGAACTTAGTGAAAATTTATTTAAAATGGCAGAAAATCATTTTAATACGATTAAATATATGATAAGAAATAAACCGTGGGATCTCTTTTGGTTTGTAGAAATTGGATTAGATCGAGTAAATCATGGTTTTTGGCACTTTGCAGATAATAACCATAAAAAATACCAAAAAGGATCAGAATATGAAGATTTCATTAAGGATTTTTATATCTTCATAGATAAAAAAATTGGAGAGTTATTAAAATTAATCGATAAAGAAACAATCGTTTTAATGGTTTCAGATCATGGAGCTAAAGCTATGAAAGGCTGTTTTTGTGTGAATGAATGGCTTATCAATAATAATTATATAACCTTAAATTCAAGGCCTCCTCCAGGAACTAGATTTGAAGACGCAGATATTAACTGGTCAAAAACCAAAGCTTGGGGGTGGGGTGGGTATTATGCCAGAATTTTTTTGAATGTGAAAGAACGAGAAGAATTCGGTATAATTGATATGAAAGATTATGAAAAAGAACGTGATATTCTAATTGAAAAAATTAAAAATATAAAGGATCCTTCTGGAAATCCTATGAAAAACAATGTTTTTAAAGTAGAGGATATCTTTCCAGAACAAGAAGGTGATCCGCCCGATTTAATGGTTTATTTTGATGATCTCTCATGGAGATCTGCTGGAACAATTGGATATGATTCGCCTTATTTAAAAGAAACTGATATAGGACCCGATGAAGCGGTTCATGATTATTTTGGAATTTTTGCGATGTATGATCCTAAAAAGAAGGTAGGTAAAAATATTTCAGAAGTGAATATTTTAGATATTGCACCAACTATACTAAATTTTTTTAATGTTCGTATTCCCGAAGAAATGGAAGGACGTGTTATTAGACTAGAAGGGTAGGAACAATATGCAACAAGGCTTTACTTTATGGTTAACAGGTTTACCATGTTCCGGTAAAACCAGTGTAGCAGATCTCGTTGCTAAAGAATTGAAACAAAGAGGATTAAAAGTAGAAAGATTGGATGGAGATATCGTTAGAAAAAGTTTAACTAAAGATTTGGGTTTCTCAAAAGAGGACCGATTTAAAAATATAGAAAGGGTAACTTTTGTTGCAAAACTACTAACCAGAAATGGAGTAATCGTAATTGCATCTTTTGTTTCGCCATATAATGAAATTCGAGAAATGTCACGACGGGAAATCGGTGATTTTGTTTTAA
>JABXJU010000021.1 GCA_013375405.1 Candidatus Helarchaeota archaeon | reverse complement strand
TCCGATCTAAGACCCTTGCTAAAGCTGATACTGCAGAGCGGACAGGGAAACCACATGAATCCATTAAATTGTACGCTCAAGCAGGCGATATTTCCATGAAACTTAGAGAAGAATATAAAGCATCAGAATATTTTGCCAAAGCTCGCGAGATTCGTGAGGTGGCAATTCAAGCAGTATTGGAAGCGGAAGAGAAGCGAAAGCGTGAAGAATTGACAGCTCGTAGGGAGAAGTTGGAAGAAGAGCGGAGGGAAATTCTAATGCGTGCAGATAATGCTGAAGAAAAAGAAGATTGGGCGCGTGCGGCAGTAATTTATAAAGAAGCTGGAGCATTATCTGTAGATTTGGGAGAAAAAAAACTAGCAGCGCAATTCACTGCAAAAGCAAAAGATCTCCAAAAGAGAGCAAAAAAAGTGCGAAAAGAGAGAAAAGAAGAAACGCCTTCGGAGTAATAAATTCTTTTAAACTTTTATTTTCATTTTTTTCTTATTGGTGAAGTGTTCGAGTCTTTTTAAGAAAGATTTTCCTTAATAGTTTAAAGGGGAAGTCTTCATAAATTCACGGAGAAGTAGAGTTGCATAACATCCCTTATTAAGCGAAAAGGTAAATTTAACATTCATATTCTGATAATCGTTGGATGATTGATTTAGTTCTATGTTAAAGGCCCTAGGCCTGAAACAAATTGGACGATAGGAACCTTTGAGATGTAATTTTTCATTCGAAGATGATTTAAAATGAGATAAATCCAAATTTTCTTCATCAAGTAATTGATTAATATCATCAAGAAGGGGATGGTGAGAGTAATTAAAATTATATCCGAAAAGTGGGGCCATTACTATGGCTTTTCCCTTATTTATCGCATTATTCAAGGAAATTATATTTTTAGAATTTACTTCATAGATTACTTTTGAAGGCAGAGAATACAGATCTGATAATGCGACATAATCACCCTCAAAAGCTTGATCCAGTGAAAGGTTAGCGCTTATTCGAGCAGTTAATAACTTATTAAATAAATATGATTGATAGGCATGAAGAAAAAAAAGGATAAAGCGAAAGGGAAATAAATTTTTAAAAATTTTTTTAAATTTTAAATTATTTTCTTTCAAATATTGAATGATTTTATTCTCATAGAAAAATCCTTTAGGGAAAGTTAAATCAGCATGAGGCCAAGAATCTTGTAAGGAGGTTCGTATATCTTGAATTTGTTTATTTTCTTGGGGAAAGGTAGTAGTCAAATAGATTTTTAGAGCAGCCTCATAATCATCGAAAAGCAAGACCTTCCCTATGTTATGGGAGATTGGGCGAAGAGCGCCAAAGCGTTGAGGGCCATAATAATTTGGAATGTAGGATGAAAGAATCGCGTGTTTGATTTGTTGAAGCCTTTGTTGAATCACGTCATAAGAATCATGAATGTGGCGTACCGTAATTTGAAAATGGTTTCCATTGAGATTTCCTAATCTAATCGGTCTACCAGGGCGAATGCGATTTAAATAGCTGCTCTTGCTTTGAAATGTTGTTAATAGCTTTGGATCTGCCCCTGAAATAGAAATTTGTTGAACGGTAATAGCTCGTTTATCTTTCACTCCAGCGAATCCAACGTTCCTCAGAGGTATCTGAAGAAAGGTTGCGAGCCTTCGAATTGCCCTAAGCGTTTCTTCATTATACTTTTCAAGTACTAAATTGTATGTAAATCTATTATTTGGTAAATCCTCTAAATTCAAATCAGTTTTATTAAGACGTTTTATTATTTTTCCTTCACTAGTAATTTCTTCAACAAAAAAATCTTCAATTTTTGTTCGAAGGTTCCCTCCAATTCCAGAGATCTGGGTAGAATAAGTTTTAATCCCTATTCCCTTCTCAATAGGGTGGGCATCCATTCAGAACCATTCCAAATACCCAAATATTATCTATTCTTTCGAAGATATTTTTTTGTGAACTGCATAGAGAATGGACTCTGGCTCGATTATTCCAATTAATTTATCATTATCAATAACAGGTAACCGTTCAATGTGATGACTTAGCATTAAGTTAAGGATTTCTTTGATAGAAGCATTCGGTGCAACTGTGATGGGATTTTTCGTCATTAAATTCGATACTGACATCCCAGCTATACTTGTACGAAATCTAGATAACATGATATCACGCTGAGTAACAATTCCGACTAATTTATCGGTTTTATATTCTAAAATTGGGACGCCTCCAAGTGATTTTCGCACCATAAGAAGGTCTACAGCTGCCACTTTTTCATCAGGACGTACATAAACGATATCGATTAACATAAGATCGCGTGCTTTCAAATCAGATACTGACATGGTTTATTTCACCCGAATTCAATTATTTATAAAATATAATTGCTTATCAAAATATATCTTTTGTACTTTAAGAGGTTTCCAAATGTTCAAATATAAACAAGTATTAGTTATACGCAAAGATTTAGGAATGACTTGCGGTAAGATTTCTGCACAAGTAGCACATGCTGCGATAGCCCTCTATGAAGGCGCAAAAAAGAACCGAAAATACAAGAAATGGTTGAATAAATGGATCAATGAGGGGCAAAAAAAAGTAGTTGTAAAGGCACATAATGAAAAAGAATTGTTCAATCTTTACGATAAAGCAAAAAAGTTTGATATACCTACAGTTCTTATTCAAGATAGGGGTTTAACAGAAATTCCGCCTGGAAGTTATACCTGTTTAGGAATAGGTCCAGCACCAGAAATAGAAATTGATAAGGTCACCAAAAATCTACCTTTATTGTAAAAGGAAAAATAGATAAGGTCACTAAAGATCTACTTCTATTCAAAAGCAATACGAATTCGCTCGTTTGTGAGGCGATAAATAACCTCTTCTAGAACTTCAGGATTTGCAGGAAGACGATTTTCATCACCCCATTTTAATCGAGCTTTACTTTCTATCTCGCCTGTTGGAAGATATATTTTATTCATGCCCAGTAATTCTGCAGGAACGATAAGATCTTCTATAATTTTCTTTAGATCGGTAATTTTCTCAATTATTCTAATATTCTTACCGAATTTCTCCTGTAATAGTTTGATGACTTTTCCGCGGGGTCCTATAAAGGATGAAATTTCCCCTGTCCCAACAAGGACGATTAAAACTGAACCAACATCAATAGATTTGTAAAAATTTGCATTCTTTAAGCTCGAAAATCTGGCTTCTAATTCGGTTAAATAATTAGCAAGATCTATGTCTAGTTGTGTTATTTCGCCGGTCTCTAATTTAGTTTCGCATGAATTACATAAAACTTCTGTTTTTGCACAGATCTTACATATTGGAATTGTGCGCATACCATGAAACACCGTTACATATAGAATAAACTCGCTTTATACTCGAAAAGACTTATTAAAATCGCCTTATCTTAGCGTAAAATAGTCTAATTCTCGAAAAGAACAAATTAGTTACTATTATTAGTAGTAGAGGGACTGGTAATAAAAGTTTTTTTTAAAATCAAAAAGTTTTTCTTCAATTCGAAGTTTTTCTTTTAATGTTTATAAAATATTTTTCCTCTAATTTTTAGAAAAGAATCATAGATAGGAGTATTGATGAAATTGGAGATTCCAGAAAGAAAGAGTCATAAGCTTGAAAGAGCAATTTTAAAATTCAATAAGGACTTAAATGAATTACAGACGAATCATAAAAAAAATGCAGAGAAGATATTGGATCTATCCTCAAGATTGTTAAAATCAAATCATGAAGAAATTGAGATAGCTAAAGCTTTAGAAGATCTTGAATATGAAATGGATAATAATATTTTATTAAATATGGAGATAGTCTTTGAAACTATAGGTGGATTTGAAATAGATCTTGTGGATATTGAGTCCTATCTTCCATGTATTAAAGATGAACAAGAACTTCTTAGAGATTTGAAATTATCTGCAAAGAATCTAGTTAAGACTATTTCAGTTACAGATAAATCGCTCAATAAACAAGAACGAGATAATTTTAATTTTCTTCAGAATTCCTATAAAAAATTAGCTAAAAAAACGCAACAAAATCTAAAAGAGATTTATGAGATTCTTAACAAACAATTTCAAAAGGTCAAAAAAATGGAGAATATTTAACTTATTTTTTATTTAAATACTTTACATTTTTTCTCCAGATAGATAATTTCCGCATGTAGGACACCGAATGTTGCCAACTTTTGAAACCCGATAACGCTGGTTGCAGTAGGCACAGTACATATGTACTCCGGCCTCTTGAATTAATTTACTTTCTTGTTGTCTTAAAATTTGGATTATGAGTTGAGTCTGTTCTTCTATCCACTTTTTACCTGCTTGATATTCAATCTCTTTCGCGTAATAATAAGCTTGCTTTAAAACCTGTAATGCTGATTGATAATCTAGTTTGTTTATTTTATCATAGGCTTGTTCCGCTAAGGACATATATTTTTCAATATATTCCTTATGCCTTAATGTTTCTGCATCATACTCTTCTTGGGCAACTTGCCCCTCTTCTATTAATACAAGGTTTGTAGATAATTGTTCAAATATGGTATTAACGCTCTGACCGGATTTTGCGGAAGATTCATAATAAGTAATATTGTGATTATTGGCAATAGCTTGGATTTCAGATTGTGCAACTTCGCGATCTGGAAGGTCTGCCTTATTTCCGACTAACATTAGAGGTATTGAGACACAATTATTTGCAATTTCAGAGAACCATCGGTCTAAATTTTCATAACTTTTCCGGTTTGTTAGGTCAAAAACTATTAATCCACCTACGGCACCCTTATAGTATAAAGGTCTAACGTAAGAAAACCGCTCTTGCCCACCTGTGTCCCAAATTTGAAGCTTAACTCGGCGGCTCTCACCGTTGGTAGGTACTGTTATCGTTTTTATAGAAAAATCGACACCAATAGTCATCTTATAGTCGTCTCTAAAGACTCCTTCGGCAAACCTAACAGTAAGTGCGGTCTTGCCTACTCCGCCGTCACCTACAACGACTATTTTGAAAAGATAATCAAACTCATTAATGGTGATTCACCCGAATTCTGGATCTAACAAGATATACTTCGCTTTCCAAGTCCTAAACCATATTTAGAGGTTTAATGAAAATGATTTATGTGATAATAAGCGATTATATCTTTTCTTTAACAATAGTAAGATCTATCGTTTATAAATAATTTTAGTTTTATTTCTTAATATATATACTTGTTATCCATTGGGAAGAGTTCAACAATCTCCTTTTTAGTCTATATATTAATACATGCGTAAATGGTTATCATCAGTTTATTTAAATACCGTCTCCTCCTTTATAATCATAGAGAAATGTCGGGAAGTAAAAAATGAATACTATGAATTTAAATTCACCTTGCAAGTTCCCCGACATGTACCCCGACCAGTGCCATAACTGTAGTGATTTCAGGTGGAACTATTTTGTCCACACTCTAAAATGCGCCTACGTAATCCGCCCTGCAGTTAAAGAGCTTCTTGATAAGAAGGAGATGCTATTGAAGGAGTTGGATGCGTGTTTTGAAATTGTTACAAAGTCCCGGTCGACAATCTTTAAAATTAAGAATAAACGTGAACTTGAGAGGATTAGTGGAGTAATACAGGAAATAGATGAAAAATTTGAGACAATATAGAGGGAGAATTTCGATTTGCCCGGAGAAAATAATATAAGGGAATATGAAGAATATGTATTTATCGTGGGAGCAGAGGGGAAGTATCCTATTATTGAGGGGAAATTAAATTTGGCAGGCGACTTTTATTATGATAATCGCCATGGCCCTCCAGTATTTACTCTTCGACAGTTATCCGATATCATTGGTTTAGAACATTTAGAACATCTTCGAGAACTAAATCTCACCAATAACGATATCTCAGATATTTGGGGTTTTACACGTTTCAAAAACCTCGAAACGCTTGAAAAGCTGATTCTTTGGGGCAACCACATTACAGAAATCAAGGGTTTAGATAGATTCGCGAACCTCCGAGAGCTGGACTTCCAGGGGAATCGCCTCACCGCAATCGGGGGGCTTGAGAATTTATCAGCCCTCCAAATCTTAGATCTGAGCAGTAATCATATCGAGGAGATTCAAGGGCTGTCCTCTTTAGCGAACCTGCAGGTTTTGGATCTAAACCATAATCACATTACCGAGATCAAGGGGCTCGAAGCACTGAGCAACCTTCAAAAATTAGACTTAAGTCACAATCAGGCTTTTTGCAGTTACAAAGATCACCTAAATTCTGAGGGTCGTGCGCCCAATCCCATAATTAAACGGGAATTTGAGGGCAGAGAAATTTTTAAGGAGGAAGGTCTGACAGAATTGTTAGGTTTAATTGATATCGTTCATAATCGAGATCGTTCGGAATCAAATCACTTTCATGAAGGTTATCGGAACGCTAAAAGGCTTGATGAAATTAGGGGATTGGAATGCCTAACAAACCTTAAAGAGTTAGTTATTGGAAACAATAAAATTAGAGATATTAAGGGACTGGAAACATTATGTAACCTTCAAAAGTTAGATCTGAGTTATAATAGAATAACTACACTTAAGGGGTTAGAGCACTTAGAAAACTTGAAATATCTACTTTTAAGTTGTAATGAGATTAGGGATCTTGAGGTGATTGAATGTCTCACAAGTCTTACTATCTTACGTCTTTCTAGTAATCGCATAACAAGCCTTCCGGATTCATTAATAAAACTTCCGAATCTGAAAAGACTGCATTTAAAGCGGAATCCATTAAAGGAGGACGCCATTGTAATTTTAAATAAATTGAGAGAACGAGGAATTGAGTGTTATTATTAATAAAACCGAATAATATATTTCTTAACAATTGTAGAAATGATAATTTATAAATTGTTTTTAATATTATAAAATGTTTTTTCAATTTATTGAAGGTAATGTAAATGAATGTAAATCTTTGGTCAGTAGATTTATGTTAGCTTTAAAGGTGAAAAACTAGTTAGAGGATTATAAACCTTTCGTGAAATTATATATTTCGGATTGTATGATGATGGACTTTATTGAGTACCCATTAGTAAAGAAAAAGGCAATAGAGAGGAGATTATATCAAGAGACCATTCTCGGCACATGTACCAATGTGAATAGTCTAATAATACTGCCAACAGGATTGGGTAAAACCATAATTGCAGCCTTAATTGCAGTAAATCGATTAAAGAAATATCCAAATTCACAAATAATTTTCTTGGCGCCAACGAAACCTTTAGTGTCACAACATTTCCAAACCTTCAAAGCAATTTTGGTGTCAGATGAGAAGCTCCATATGCTTACAGGTTCAATTGCATCAGAAAAGCGGGGAAATATCTTCAGAGATGGAAAAGTTTTATTTTACACTCCGCAAACGCTTCAAAATGATATTATTACAGGTGTTGCAAATTTAGCAAATGTCAGTTTTATTATTTTTGATGAAGCGCATAGAGCGGTAGGTGAATATGCGTATAATTTTATTGCAGATCAATACATGAAAACTGCGAAGCATCCGCTCCTCCTTGGAATGACTGCTTCACCAGGTGCAACAAAAGAGAAAATCAATGTGGTATTGGAGAATTTATTCATAAAAAATATTGAAGTTCGCACTGAAAAAAGTCCGGATGTCATAAATTATGTTCAACCAATTGAAATGCGGTGGGAAAGAGTTGAATTACCGTTAGAATTTCGTGAAATTAAACAATTAATTGAAAAGAAGTATAAGGATATTCTTAAATTTCTTAAAATGAATAAGTACCTTGAATCTTACGATGTTTCGAGAGTGACGAAACAAAACTTATTGGCAGCCCAAACACAAATTCGGAAAGCATTAACAACATCAATGAGTCCAACAGCTGAAGATTTTGAGTTGGTAGCTCAAGTTGCGATGGCTATCCGATTCTCTTATATGCTTGAATTATTAGGAACACAAGGATTAAATTCTTTACTGACTTATTTGAAAAAAATTATAAAGACCGCTTCAGGAAAACGTTCCTCTCGCGTGCTGAGAGAATTAATTCATTCGCCTCTTTTTATTCAACTCAGAAATAAAGTAAATAATTTATTAGAAAAGGGAATGGATCACCCTAAATATACAACCCTTCAAAAATATTTACAAAAACATTTTAAAAAGAGCAAATCTTCTCGGATAATAGTTTTTACCCAATATAGAGTCACCGCGCAACTCATCACAGATAAATTGAAGGAATTCGATGGGCTTAAACCAGTTCGGTTTGTAGGCCAACAATCTAAACCAGGAGACAAGGGGCTTGGTCAAAAACTCCAATTAGAAATTTTAGAACAATTTAAGGAAGGAATATATAACATACTGGTAGCAACTTCAGTCGCAGAAGAAGGGCTTGATATAGCTGAATGTGACTTGGTAATTTTCTATGATGTGGTACCAAGCGAAATCCGATATGTGCAGAGGAAGGGGCGAACTGGACGAAGAAAACCAGGAGAAGTAATTATTCTAATGGCACGTAGAACACGGGATGAAGGGTATTATTGGGCGGCGCAGCGGAAGCAACGAGAAATGCATCGTATTTTGAATGATCTTCAGGAATTGGCACGTAAAAAATATCGGAATATTGATGAGAGTCAAACTCAAATTGAAAAATTTATCCCAAAGAAGAAGATTGAGTTTGAAATTGTAGTGGATCATCGAGAATCCTCATCTTCACTCGTCAAAGAGTTAGTATCCGCTGGATTTACAATTAAACTTGCGCAGCTGCCTGTAGCCGATTATCGCCTCGGGAACCGGGTTTTAATTGAAAGAAAAACGAGCCAAGATTTTTCAAAATCGATTATTGATGGACGGCTCTTCAGAGAGATTAAAGAATTAAAACAAAATAGTACTCATCCGCTGCTTTTGATTGAAGGAGAAGATCTTTATACTGCAAGCACGTTAAAACCAGAAGCGATTCGTGGAGCTTGTGTAAGTATAATGCTTGATTTCAATATCCCAATTCTATGGGCGAGGGATGGGAAAGAAACTGCAAGTTTTTTCAAAACGATTGCAAGACGCGAAATGGAAAAAGAGAAAGGGAAAAAAAGCGTCCCCACAAGAATCGAAAAAGCACCTCAGAAACTTTCAGAGATATTAGAGTTTGTGGTTGCAGGGCTTCCTGGGATTAACACCATACGTGCAAAGAATTTACTGCAAAAATTCAAAACACTTGAAACTATCTTCACAGCTGAAGAAGAAGAATTACTGGAAGTCGATGGAATCGGCAAGAAATTAGCTGAACGAATGCGAAAAATTCTTAGCTAAATATAAACCGTGAGGATTACTTTTAAAAACATTATTAAGAGTTAATACAAAGGATATAACTCTATTTTAAGAAGAAAACAAAAGTTGATTCTTGTGCCTAAATCTAAAAGCAAAGCAAAAGTAAAGGATCTCAAAAGCTGTATCATCTGTGAGAGAGAGATCCATTCGGAAAATTATTGTAAATACCATGTTGTGGCTTTTCAAAATGTAATGCAAAACTATGATGATTGGAAGGAGGGTTATGGAGAATTAACCTTTTTAGAATATCTGCAAAAGATAATTGAGAATTCAGCAACAGGGATTTGGGCTAAAGAAGTAGCTGAAAAGTTGTTAGAAAAAGAAAAGCTAAAAAAATAGAGTAAATGAAGATTTAAACATTTTTTGATTAAAATAAATCGACAATTAAGCTATGGATATCGATTACATCGATGTCTTCGATTCCTTCAACCCCAATTATCAAGTTATCAAAACATGCTGGGCACGCAGTGATAATTTCTTCAGCACCACTGTCCTTATAGATTTTAGCAACGTCTTTAGAAATGGTAGTTGCGATTTCGGGGTAAGTTGCTTTGCAGAGCCCACCCCCACCACAACAGTATGCATCTATTTTTTCACGTTCCAGTGTGATAAGTTCTAATCCAGGGATACTTTTAAGTATCGTTCGAGGCGCCTCAAACACGTCACTATGTCGTGCTAGGTCACAGGGATCCTGAAATATGACTTTCTTTTTATATTCTTTCTCAATTTTTATATTACCTTCTTTAATAAGGTTGGCGATAATTTCAGTTGAGTGAAGGATTTCAAAAGGTAATTCCTTATCGAATTTTTTATATTCTTCGTTCCAAGCTAAGTAGCAGCCAGGGCAAGTCGTGAGAATCTGTTTTACTCCTAAATCCTTCATCTTTTCAATGTTGTGCTTCATAATTTCTTCGACTTTCTCGTTTTTAATTCCCATAAGAAAATAAGGAGCGCCGCAACACCATTCTTCATCGCCTAATAGTGTGAAATCGAGATTTGCTTTTTCTAGTATGAGGACTAATGACTCCGGGATATTATAGAGGGAGCCTTTGAATGATTCCTGGCAGCCAACGAACAATGCGATTTCTGCTTCTTTCTTTATTTTGTCCTTAATTTTATCTTCTATATCATCTGCCCAGCTCATTCGATCTTCATTATCTAGGAGGAAAATGTTTTTTTCTTCCATAATGCTATCGAACAACTTAGAAATGCCTTCTGGACCTTTACCTTCTTCGATGATATATCTTCTAGTAGCCTTAATGGTCTCTAATACTTTTGCACCTGATGGACACATATTCTCACAAATTCCACAAAGGACACATGAAAAGAATGCTTCTATAGTCTTTTTGGTTATACCCATTTTATTTAAGAAAAGTTCGCCAGCTAGAGTGACTCTAGCTCTTGGTGACAGCGTTTCAACAAGATTGGTGCGAAAGACTGTGCATTGTTGCCGGCAAGTTCCGCAAACATTACATAGATAATAATATTTGATCATTTCTTCACTCATCTTGTCTCACCTAACCCTTCAAAATTTACAATTGCAGGGATTTCTCCCACACCCATTTTATCAGGATTCAGAATTTTATTGGGATCTAATACTTGTTTGATCTTCTTCATAACGTCCATAGTGGCTTTTCCATATTCTTTTTCCAAAAAGTGTTGTTTCCATAATCCCACGCCGTGCTCAGCTGTGATAGTTCCACCTAAAGAATATACATGTTCTAAAATTTTTTCTTGATACGCTTTTATTTTACCTACATTTTCTTCTGTGACGTTCTGAGCTGAAATCATATGCACATTGCCATCAAAGATGTGTCCAAATGTTATTGTGATAATGTTAAATTCTTGTGAAATTGCCTTTGCTTGTTTTAGGAATTCAGCAATTTTTGAGGGAGGCACTGCGATATCCATCACTGAAGGAACAAACATCCTCGGGATTTTTGGGGGTTCCATGGTGCGTGCAATGCCAGGGCCAGCATAATGACGTGCATCCCAAAGATATTTTTGGTCAATAGATTCCTCTAATACTACATTTTTTGGTAAATTTTCACCAAAAATTTCAGAATTATTCATTGCCTCCTGAAGTTTCTGTAGAGCTTCTTTATACCTTGGACCAATTAGTCTAATCAGTAATGTGCCATCCCGTTTGGGTACTTTAATTTTCTTTTTGAGTATGCCCTTCTTCAATCGATACTTCAAATTTGCATTCATACCTTCAATAGTCATACTATCGACGTACTCAAGTAAAGCTAAATCTATATCCAATTTGCGAATAATCTCAATGGCTTTAACGGCACTATCCAAATTTTTGAAGGCGACCACTATCGAAACTTCATTTTTCGGTAGAGGTTGAATTTTTAAATAAATCTCAGTGAAAATTCCCAGAGTGCCTTCACTTCCAACAAAAAGACTTGTGAGATCATAACCTGCAACAGACTTTTCATTCCTTTTATGACCTGTATGAATCATTGATCCATCAGCCATGATTACTTCTAATCCTCGTACGTAGTCACGCGTAGTTCCAAAGCGAAAACTCGATGCACCACTCGCATTATTCCCAACCATGCCTCCGATCATACAAGAGAACGCACTTCCTGGCTCAGCTGGAAAAAAATAGTCATCCTTTGCGAGAACCTCCTGGAGGTACCAAAATTCAACTCCAGGTTCCACGACTATATATTCTTCTTCGAGGTTAATTTCCAAGATTTTATTCATATGTTTTCCAAAATCCATCATAATGGTATTTTCCTTGATGGGTAGCACTTGACCACCTAGCGAGGTGTTGGCAGCACGAGGAATGATGGGAATTTTGTTCGCATTTGCATATTTAACAATTTGAACAATTTCTTCCTTATTTTTAGGGGTGACTAAAAAACCTGCTTTAAAGCTTATATCTTTATAAAGCGCTTCGAGTCCTCTCGCAATCCAGTCACCAGTCGCTATTAAATCCGCATCATCGACAGAAACATCATCTTCGCCACAAATCTCTCTCAATTTTTTGAAGATCTCTTCTTTACTCATTAGAATCCACCAAACTTACTTTTGCTTATGGCAAAATAATATTATTATCTATTGAGGTTCAAACTAAAAATAAAGATTTTCGCTTTAAAAATATCTTAATAACATGTAGTATTATCAAAGGAGCATCATAAATTTTATAATTGAATATTGAGAATTAATTAATAGAAATTAATATGTTTTGTGGTGTTCGTTAGTTGGTTAGTGCGAAAGAAAACTCAAACATTGATGACATTTTAGATAGTCTCACAAAACCACAACCAATTTCCGTTGAAGCACCCCCTGTATGCTATCAAGATGGGAAAACATTTCGTAAAGAGCTGATGAATTGCATCCTCTGCGATTTCTTTGATTCCTGTACATAACCAATTTCATATCAAATTTTATCTACTTTTCCTTAAGCCTTAATCTCATCATTAGATTTCAAATTATTGCTCTTATAGGCGTTGTATAGTGTTCCTCAAGGTATTATAGGCCTGAGATTGTGTTATTTTAAGAAATAACAAATTGTAACTAGCTTATAGTTCCTCTACAAGCGAGCGGGCTGAAAGGTTTAATTTAAAATTACATTATAATAACTTATGAAAAATCTCCTAATCCTAATTATAACATACATTTCATTCAATATTTTATTAATTTCATTTAGACATTGATTCATAGGTTTTTATTGCCAGAAGGTTAAAGGCATTTTCTACTCCTTGTCCAGTTTTAGCAGAAGTTTCGAAGAAATCTAAAGCATTTATTTCATAAGAAAGTTTCATTGCGTCTCCTTCAGGGATTTTATGTTCAAGATCTATTTTATTTCCGATAATAATAAAAGGAATTTCTCCTGCAAATTCAAATAAATCTTTCTTCCAATCTGGGACAGCGTTAAATGAGTTTCGATCCGTAACATCATAGATTATAAAGGCCATGTCGGCCCCATTAGCATATTTTTCCCGCAATTCTCTGAATTTTTCCTGTCCACCAATATCATAAATCATTAACGATAAGATATTATTATCATGAACAATCTGTTTCTCAAATACATTATAGCCCAAAGTAGTGATATAGGTTTCATTAAATCTATCATGAATAAACCGTTCAACTAAACTAGTTTTGCCAACTGCTATATTGCCAAAGAGAATCAATTTATAACGGAAGGTTTTTTTATTGGATTCCAAAATCTTCACCTAATAATAAGAATTTGAATTCATTTCTAACAATATAAATTTATTTCGCTTTCGCTTTCTCTGTTTTTAATTTTTTCTTACTATCAGATTCCGATTCCTTAGTGGTAATGGGTGCAAAAATGCCTCGATTCCATAAGTTATAAATAACTCCAAGAAGTTTTAAATGGGATTCGCCACGTGCAGAAGATGCCGTTGATAATAGTTTAGTAAGATAAAAATACCCCCTTTCTTCTTCGATAGCTATTCCAAGCGCAGTTAATGCTGATTCTACTTTGGTTAAACTTTCATTTTCTTTCAATTTTGTAAGGTCAACTTTATGAGGAAGGATCAAATCCACTTCAAGATGCTTTTTAATCAAATTATTCGCAGTGGGTTGAAAGATTTTTACGTCACCTAAAAATTTCGTGAGATCTTTTCGATAAAGCGCTTCAAAATCTCCCAGCAACTTGGCAGTATTTTTTCTCGTAGCACTTGAGAGTTTCTTTTCTGATAACAATGTAAAGTATGTCAATTCTCCATCAATCCACAAGATCTTGAAATTTTCATAATCCAATTCCCAGGCTTCTCCCGTTTGAATTCCTTCTTTGGGTTTAACTATTCCGTCTTTAAATGAAGTAATGGCATTTAAGAAACCCGCGATAAGTACGGGGTTAATTTCTGTCGAAGATACTGGATATTCCACTAAAGCCACCCCGCCTTTTTTCAGTAAAAACATTATATAAATCATTTTTTGGATATCTTCAAATTTTGAGGAGATTTCCTCTAAATGTATAAGCTCTCGCCGTTTTTTTGGGCGTCTAATCCTATATTGATAGGTAACCACCCCGATTGCCACCATTACCAATATACTCCCCCAGATCGGAGACGATCTTCCAATAAGAGTGAAGAAAGAAATAACATTAATTTCAATGGATTCAGTACTACTAGCGTTAACATATGTCAAGCCTTCATCATATGAAGCAGTTATTCCTATTTTAGTTATGCCAGATGGTACTTTTAAAGTAATAGTTGCCTTTCCTTCTGCATTGGTCCCTGCAACTTTTATATCACTGGCTGATTCATCATAAACGAAGGTAAAGGTAATGATTTTATTTGCTGCAGGTGTTCCATTGATCTGTAAAGTAGCGGTTACCTCTAAATTTTCTCTCTGCATTATTTCGGCTGGTAATGGGCTTAATATTAGTGAGCTATTTAACTTTATGATAGGGATAACAGAGCTAGTAATTGTGATATTTTGGTTACTAGTAGTTCCAAGGTATTCTATTATTATCTGAGTGGAATTCATATTTACAAGAGCTTCTCCCGTTATTTCTGCAATCCCAGAGGAATTTGTGATTTGGTTTGAGGGATCTTCGAGTCCTCCAGGTTGGAAAATGACCTTAGTGTTTAATATTGCATTTGAAATGTTGGTTCCATTGAGATATGTCAATCTTGCATATAATTTGAAGTCGATTCCTGCCAAGAGATATTCAGGTTCAGCTAAAAGTATTAGATTTACTTCATTCCGCGGGATAATAAATAGCGAAACATTTGTTAGTGCAAACTCGTGTTCTGATGAGAAAGCAGAGATAGTCATGTTGTAAAATTGCCCTTCACTAACTCCTAACATTGAAAGATCTAATAATATTTGATAAATTCCGATTGTAGGGGAAAGTATTGTCATGAGTTGGCTTGTATTTTCAATGCGAATTGTGCAATTTCCTCCTAAATCGTATACGGTAGGGATTGCTTCATCATGGTGAGTATCTTGAAATATCGCTTGTACAATGAGGGATTCTAGTAAATATCCTGAATAAGATGGTTGTAATGGCTCGATTCGTGTTGGAAGTTTCCTAACAGGGACAATAATATTTAGTTCTGCGGCTAGATACCCGCCTTGCTGGATCAGAATATTCAAGGTGTGATTTGTTTCCGAGTAAAATCCTATTACATCAATTGTTATATTATAATAGCCAAAAAAGGCTGGAACCCAACTAATTGTAGGCCCTCCACCAATCCAAGAACCTGTTATTATTCCATTTTTCAACGGTTCAAGAGTTTGGTTATCATAATAAAATATGGTCACTTCTACGGTAGAATTATGATATGGGGCCGGATTTGCCAAAGCATAAGTTTGATTAATGGAATCTAATCCTATACAATTTGGGGCTGTGATACTTATATTGGAGACTATACCCCCAATAGTCACGCTGATATCAGAAATTTCGCTTGAGAGATAGAGCGGCTTTGCTAAATTAACAGATAAATAATGGGTACCCCCAACTACTCCAAATGTTAAAATTTCAATCTTATAGGTTCCATTTAAATAGTCTTCAGATATTTGGAAGGGCGACGGCCACGTGGTGTCGTCGGTGCTATTTTTTACTAATAAATCGGCACCAATAAGCGGTTCCCCAGTATATTCATTGGAATAATTAACGTATACGAAAATGGAATCCCCTGAGTCAACAGAACTTGTATGTGATTTGTAAGTTAGGTTGGTTGGAATATTATTAACCGTTAGATTGGAAGTTTTTATCCCTGCAGATGTTCCATTAAACCAAGTAACCTGTAATTTTGCAGACATAAATGATCCTGTTGAAGTATTAGTAGGTGTCCATAAAGGACTGAATTTAATTGTTTTATTGGTCGTGATAGCCTCCCCAAATGTATCGTTATAATTTGCTACGAGAGGAAAAATAGTTAGATTGGCATCACCTGTTGTTAGAATATCAGTAAAATTTCCATAAATTTCGACTGTGTCAGTGCTATTTATTTCTGAAACGGTGATCCCTGATCTTTTAATATAAACATTCTCAACATAATTCGTATCGTTACACTGGACAGTCCAAGTCCCATTTTCAGCATTGGAGATTGTTATTGTTCTTTTCGAACCATCACTAGTCGAGTTCCACTGACTATGAAGGCTTGATTCGTTCCACACAGTTGTTGCCAATTCCCAAGGAGGAAGAGAAAATTCCAGTCGTTCTCCAAAGGAATCTGCCAGAAAATTTGCATCATAGGACGCATTCCAAACGATTGCACTCGAATCCAGTCCTTCAAAGGTGGTACCCACAACCTGGGTGTTTGTTTGGCTATAAGTAACGAAATAATCTACTAGAAAATAGGCGGAGGAATTGGCAGAGAATTGAAAGTTTAAAGTGGTATTGGAAAATTCGAAGGTTGAAGTCCAACTCCCATCAGCTTGGGTTGTATCGATTACGGAGGAGCCATTAATTTTTAAATCGACATCTGATGGAGTTCTAGAGTTATTCCTCAAACCTAACCTTAAAGTGAAGTCCCAAGGGTGTACAAACCAAGATGAACCTTGATCCTCCACAGCGTATCCATTATCATCTCCAGGACCGTCATCTTCATAAACCCATTGACAATTGCCTTGGCTACCATCCTTAGAAGCGTTAAATACGATGAAAAAGGCATTAGCATAGGTATTCTGCGCGTCTAATAATACAGGAGACGTAAAACTATAGTCAGCCCATGCATTATAAGATGCTGGTTGTGGATAACTCTCATTATAAAGTTCTGTATCAGGAACGGGATCAGCACCTTGCTGTGTTGCGTTAAAAACACTTACAAAGACACCCGTGCATTTCCATATAGAGTCCCAGTAAACTGAGAGGTTGTACAACAAGGCTGTCGTAATTATGTTGAAGCTCATCCCATAATTAGTTTCAACAGTATCCCTAAATATTCCATCAACTGCATCTTCTTCAACTACCAGAATCTCCGATTCTTTAAGGACGTTGGTTACGGTGATATTTGCGTGTTTAGCTACCCAAGAAGTTGGAATAGGCACATTAAAACTTGAGATTGAAGCCAGAAGGCCTGCATTTCCACTTTGATTACAAATCAATGTAACGTTGCCAGGCAGACCAGTTCCGATAAATTTTCCGTCAAACGACTCAGTCTCCGTATTTTTATTTAAAATATCCTCCTTAAATTTCGGAATTGGTTCAATCATTTCTGAATCTTTATAATTTTCCTCTCTTTGATTGGAAAGAAAATTATTTCCAAAAAAGGGCAATATTATAAGCAATAAAAGGAAAATAATCATAAAATTCTTTAGAATTTTCATTTTTTCTTATCCCTTTTTCTCGAATCTGGAAAACCAGGAAATTATTATGATTTTAGAGCTCTATATTTATATTTCATGTATTTAAAATCGTTAGAATCCTATAAATTACAAAGTTATAAGGTAGTATATTAATTTGACATATTTTAAAAAGGATTTCAATTCAATTATGCTTTCAATTCCATTTTATTATTGGGTGTTTTCGGGAAAATATTTTTTATAGGTATATATAGCGAGTTGGACGAACGCATCCTCGACACCTTGCCCGGTCTTAGCCGAGGTTTCGAAAAAATCTAACGCACCTATCTCAGAAATGCAATGTTTCTTTGCATCCTCTTGGGAAACTTTGCGTTGAGCTTCGAGGTCTACTTTATTTCCAATGATAATAAATGGAATTTCTCCAGAAAATTCAGATAAATCGTTAATCCACTGGCTAATGTTTTTAAACGAATCGATATCCGTTATATCATACACGATAAAAGCCGTGTTAGCTCCATCAGCGTATTTTTTTCTTAAGTCTCTGAATTTTTCTTGGCCACCGATGTCAAATATCATTAAAGATATTGTGACATTTAAATAAGCGATTTGTTTCTCGAATACATTATATCCTATTGTACTGATGTACGATTCTTCAAATTTATTATTGATAAATCGTTCAACTAGGCTTGTTTTCCCGACTCCTGCATCTCCAAAGAGAATCATTTTATATCTCAGTAGCTTTTCAGCCAATTTTCCGACCTTCTAACAATATTGTTTTAACGCATTGAAATGATATTTATGCCTTCTTTCTATAAGGAATTTAAATGTAGTTGTAAGTTTTACTATCATATAATTTCCTTTTATTAAAGGAAAACAATCACATTTTTAATTAGCAGAGGTGTAGAGCAATGTTAGATCTGGAAAAAAAATTACGTTTAGTCGTCCCTGCACTTAAAAATGCGGTCAAAAAATGTGAAGTATGTGGTTTATGTCTTCAAAATTGTTATTTAGAAAAATTTAACCCTAAACTTGCTACAAAGATAATGAAATCAATCAAGGAATATATCATGAGCGATTTTAAAACATCGCTCTCTGGAAATGCAAAGACTGTGATATGGAGATGTTGTGTCGATGAATTCTGCCACCAATTTTGTCCGCAAGGGATTAGTAAAGCAATTTTGATGATAGGGCTTAGATTTGTTCTATTACAAAAAGGAGCAGCTCCTTTTCTACTTCAATTTGCAGAGTATTCATTAAGAAAATATTTGTATAAAAATCCAGATTTTCCCATACAGAGGATTATAATGAGAATCTTCGGTCATCTTGGCTATCCTAATAAATGGATTGAAGATAAGAATAGAGAAAAAGTTACAAGGCGATTAGAGCGAGCAAAGAATCCGAGGTTTGATCAAATTAAGGAGGGAGCTACATTATTCATGCCAGGATGTGGTCATACATATGGTATGCCAAATCTTGTTCAGTTAACAATGGCAATATTTGATAAGGCAGACGTGAAATATCATACAATTGGGACACCAGAATTTTGTTGTGGTGGGTTTTTTTTAGTTGCTGGATTCATAAAGAGTTCGCTCCTGATAGGAGAGCGAACTGGGAAATTGCTTTCAAAATTAAAGCCAGAAAGAGTAATTACAGCTTGTCCAGGGTGTTATATGGCGTATTCTGCTAAAAAATTTCCAACAGGAAGAGGGAATCAAACATTTAATTTACCATTAAGTACAATTCTAGAGGATGCAGGGATCGAAGTTATATACCTCTCAGATTATCTTGAAGAGTTAATCAAGGCAGGACAAATCAAATTTAAACGAAAAATTAACCGTCCGATTGGGGTTTTATCTTCTTGCTCCACTGGAAAAAGAAACGTAACAGTAGGGAAAGGTCAATTATCTGAATCTCAACACGAAATATTAAAAAGTATTCCCGGTGTTGATTATCGTGAATTGACATTTTCAGGGGAGAATTCGCGGTGTTGTGGAATAACAGCAAAATTAATTCAAAAGGTGGCTTCCCTTACATCTCCATTAAATCAAGATCTTGCATTTAAGTCCCAAAAAGAAGTCGTAAATGATGCTCTATCTAGAGGAGTTCGTGATGTAACCACTGTCTGTGGTGGATGTCTTCTTACCTACGGTGATGGGCTCAAACAAATGGGCGATCCAATAAGGTTATGGGATATCCAAGAGCTAGTAGCCTATGCAATGGGTATTAATATTTATCCCAGGCAACATAATGAGTTTCTCAATTGGATGAGGTTAAGTCCCCCTTTTTTTAAAGTTGGGATGATATCAGCAATACCCCGACTTATTGAAGCTACTTCTGTAGGACTTAAGTATTTCTTACACCGAACTTAGTTTCAAATTATTTTTGTATAAAGTGTATAAAAAAAGGAATTTAAGGAATTTCGCGTTCAATAAAGGAAAGAATGAGACGTCGAAGTTCTCGTTTGAAGATAGAAGGGATTAACCGAAGTTTATCGACTAGTTGAGCAACAATTTCATCTGCAATAATATTAATTTCGATTGGTTCATCCAAGGCTACTTGCCGTATAAAGTGTTCATTGACGCGGGTTCTGGAAATAGAAGCAGTTAGAACATGAATAATGCCAGAAGAATCTATAAAATAAGGACGAGAATGTGAATCGTATACTTTGAAAAATTCTAGCTCATTTGTGATTCGTGTTACGTACCAGTTGATGGATGAAGTTTTGATTTGAAATCGCTTAGCAAACTCTAGTCGGGAAGTGGGATTCGGGTGGGAAAAAGGATGTCTACTAGCAATATAGAGAGCAGCAATATAGAGAACATTGCGCTCTCTCGGCCACGAAGATCCAAGTTTTATGAGGTATCGAATTATGAGATCTATAGCATAAAATGCATAAGTTTTTTTTACGCCATGATCCTTGTAGAATTTATATGCTTCTCTAACATAACTCTGAATATAATCATTTTTTAAAGCAATGGGTAGATTAAAATATTCCTGAATCATTATAAATACACCAAATTTTGTTATTATTTGAGTTCCATAGGAAATGTTATCAAAGTTTCCCGACAATATTAAGAAATATTCGGATATATATCCTTATGTCATGTAGATCCTTCTAGAATTACATATTTCCAAAAATGGGCGATTTGGGAAATTTAGAAAAGTTTATATAAAGAATTGCTCAATTTAGGAAATAGGAAAAGTATTTTTTCCCTAATTTTATCGACGCGTAAGGAAGATGACAGAGCTGGAAACCAAATCCTCCTACATTAAAACCAAACATTTCCCAACTAAATTATATGAAATTCTCAATTTTCTTTCCAGAAGGGGAAAAACAGCAGAGTTGAGTGAGATAAGGGATAAATTTAAAAACCAAATTAGTAAACCTGTTATAAAAGATATAATCTTTGACCTTGCCATGCAAAATTTTATACAAGAAATAACAGCTGATAAAGATCGGAGAAAAAAGATTATACAACTTACAGCAGAAGGAGATTCTTTAAGGCAAAAACTTGAAGAACTTTCTAAAATTATGTAGTTTCGGTTACAATCCAGTTATCTTTTATTTTTGCGTTGTAATTATTCGACAAATAGATCTTATCAAAAATTTCTCATAAAAGTATCAAAGGTTTTGTACAAGAAAAGTAGGGAATCTGATCCTATTTTATTATTCATTGAGGAATAAAATGATATCAGAAGGTTGGTGTGAGGTATTATGACAAAAGCCTTGGAATTTACTGAAAAAAAATTGGAATTTTATATGAGGGAGTATGATCCGGAGGATTATAATCCTGATGAAATAGATAGACGCATCATACGATATTTATCGGAAGATGGGCGAGCCAGTTATACCCAAATTGCAGAGTCAATTGGAGTAACGCCTGCTACCGTTAGAAATAGATTAACTAGATTGATTGAATTAAAGATAATAAGGAATTTCAAGCCAATAGTAGATAAAAAATTATACAATTTAGACATTTCAGCGTTCTTCATGATAACATTAGAATCCAGCAAACTTACAGAAGGTGTTGTCACCCACTTACAAGACTTTACACAGATCTCACAAATATCGATACTTGCTAGTGATCCAAATATTGTTTGTAATGTTTTTGCTAAAAATATGGAAGATTTTTCGATACTCCTAGCAAAGGTTACTCAAATTGATGGAATTAAAGATGTTAAATCGAATTTCATTATTAAATCTGTTGCGCCAGGTTGTTTTATGCAATAATTTTCTCTTTCTAATTTTTGCGTTGTTTAGGAAAAAATATGGTTAAATTGTTTTGAACTTCGTTCTATATTGAAAGGAATTCCAGCAGATCTCTGAATTGTGGAGTTTCATAGTATCAACAATTAACTTTTAATGGAAGCGAATTTTTAATATTCCTGTATTATGAAGCTTAAAAAGTTAGAAAATGTATAGAAGTTGAGGTAAATTAAAGAGGATCCTCTCTTTTCTTAATAAGAAATGAAATGTAACAATTCTGTAAATATAAAATAGAGAACTAAATTGGATGCGAAGAATGAGAGTACGAGTAAAAATTCGAAAAGGAGAATTAATCCTTGAGGAAGATCTTCAGAAGAAGATGACTGACCAATATCAGGGTTGGAAAGAGGGAATCCTTAATAAGGCGCGTAATGTTAAGGATTTAAAAGAACTACGCAAAATTATGTATTCATTGGGGGAGGATTTCGATTGGATTGAATCTACGGGTCGTTGGCTCACAGATGCGAAGACTTATGAAATTATATGCGTGAATATTCGCGTTCCCGGTTTGGAAATACTTAAAAATGGGAAGCGTGCTGAACGTTATACGTTATATGGGATTCTTGCATTTAGTAAAGCAATGATTGAGTCATATGATCATCTCGGAGATCTCGAGCGAGTTATTGTTGAAAAAAGAGATGGGCATTTTTACGCGTGGTCTACGGTTGGGCATGGATATGTTGAAATATGGCCGGAATATTTTCCAAATACTAATTCTTTGCAAGAATTTTATGATAAGGTTCATGTAATGTTCGAGCGTGGTGATCATTCTCTTGTTTTGGATTATCCTAAACCAACATTTGCAATGCTCCATAAATGGTTCAAAAACTGGTTCAAATTGCCGCATTGGATGAAGAAAATAAGGGATTCCTTCTTTGATCATGCTGTTGGAGCAGATTTCAAAGTAGATGAGGTCCCCGTCATCACTCATGATGATTTAGAAAATAAACTAGATATTGATTGGAATGGATTTGCAGCGGCGGTTATTGAGCTAGACGAGTTAATTCAAATAGCCTATAAAAGATTGTCCTTCTTTCAAAAAATTAAGAAGATCTTTCGTAAGAAAAATGACCCATATTACTATTTAGATTGTCTTCAAACAGTCATATGGAATATTGCACCGAAATACCAAGAAAAATATCTTCGCGGAATCAGAAAATTGCTGAAAGAAGCTTACGAGCAAGAGCGGATAGATATTGATTTCTGGGAACCTATTACAAAAGTTTTGACCAAAGTATCAGAACTAATTGATCAAACAGATTTCATTCAGTGGCAGAGTTTTCTTGATCCGAAACGATATTCAAAAAAGATTGGGATACGAAAAATAGAAGGACTATCAAATGTGGCAATTGAAACAGTTGCAACAGGTTTAGGAAAAATTTTATTAAAAAGCTTGGATGATATTGCTTATCCTGAAAAATACCCACAAAATACTCGCATTAAACTCGTTGGATATGTGGCAGGAGGGCATCTTTACCGGCTTCTTCGCTCTATGGCTATAATTTTACAACAAAAATTTAAATTTATAGCCCCTAAACTCGATAGTCTTTCACATAAGTTCGATCGAGTAATGGCATCTAGAAAAGTGGAGGAAGAAGCGGGGGAAGAAGAAGAAAAAGAACTGTTAGAAACTAAAAAGGAATTGAGATTGAAAGAACTTGAAAGAGCTTCCAGTTAAGCTCCGAATTTTTTGACTTTATCTATGAAATCCATTAATATAGGCATGAGATCCAAGCCTCGAATCCGGCCAAGCCCACCATTGGCGCACGTTCGTTCAGAGTAAATAGAAACATCATCCGATAAAATACCTTCCCCTGCAATTGCAACCGGAACTGGATCGGCGGTATGATCACGCACACTTATCGGATTGGCGTGATCTGCAGTGATTGCGATAATTGTTTCATCTTGATTTGTGTTATCGAGTAAAAGTTGTACCATCGCATCAATTTTTTCTAGCATCATTACTTTTTGTGAGTAATTTCCATCGTGGGAAGCACTATCAGTGCCTTTTATATGAATAAAGATAAGATCATTTGTATCCAAATTTCGCAACGCGGCGTTCCCTTTGGCAAGAGTATCAGTGTTAACAGTTCCTGTGGCTTCTGGAACATCTATTGAACTCATCCCGACAACTTCTGCGACTCCGCGGTAGAGAGGGGCACCACAGATATTTGAAGCGTGGATATTATATTTCTCTCCCAAGGATTGCAATTCAGGAACGATGCCTGCACCTCTTAGTAGTATAGAATTTACATGGGGAAGATTTTTCTGCCGTCGTTTATCATATAAAGGACTTTCTCTCAAGATTTGTTTCGTTCTCTGGAAAAAGTCATTTAAAATATCTGCAGTCCGTTGCGATTCTGGACTTGTGTCAAGGGGACGACATGCTTGAACCCTTACATTCGCGATATCGGGATCCATATCTGAAACCTTATGCGAGAGGCTTGGTCCTTGAAGTTTCAGAACTCCGCGATGCTCCACCGTATGGATAAACGTAAGTTTTACTTCAGGGGCGCAATTTAGGGTTAAATCCTGTAATAATTGTGCAAATTGATCTCCTTCAGGAATGATTCGTCCCGCTCTTCTATCTAAAATAATGTCATTCGAATCAATTGTGGCAAAATTGGCTCGTAATGCAATTTCTCCGGGTTTTACATCAATTCCTGCACCGATTGCCTCAAAAGGGCCACGTCCTTTGTAATAAATATATGGATCATAGCCAAAAATGGCGAGATGGGCAGTATCACTTCCTGGTCGGATACCTGGACCAATCGTATCCATGATACCACAAAGTCCGCGATTGGCCAATTGATCAAGTGCGGGAGTTTTAGCGGTTTCAAGGGGAGTTTTAGGGTAATCTTTACAGGGGCGATCACCCATACCATCGCAGATAATAAGAATACACTTCAATCTAATTCACCAAATTAAAAAAATAAAAAATAAATAGATTATAAAAGATTAAAAAGAGAAAAAATTATTCTTCATGCACTCTGAAAAGATCAATATCACTCCAATACTTTTTCTCTTCAAAAATCTTTAAGAATTCACGAGTAGAGCGTTCGACATCTTTAGATTGGGTTATATATCGGCCAACGATAATAATATCAGCGCCACTTTTCAAAGCATCTACCGTGGTCATTGGGCGGATTCCACCAGCTACTGCTACTAATTTAACACCAAGTTCTTTTATTTCTTTTATTAAATCCCACCGAGGTTTTTGATCCGCTTCGGTATCAATGGCGCGATGCATAATGACTAAATCGGGCAAATCTTTCAGCTTCTTTAGTTTTTCTAGAGGAGATTCAAGGTCCATCATATCAATAAATGAATAGATCCCAAGGCGTCTTGCTTCATAGACAAATTTATCTAGAGTTTGAATGGAAGCTAAACCTGCAGCCACTACCGCATCAGCAGTTTCTTCAAATGCTAAGTCGACTTCCACTTTTCCTACATCTAACGTCTTCAAATCAGCAATAATGAAGGCATCTTTTACAGATTCGCGGAGCTCACCAATTAATTGAGTGCCATAATGTTTAAGCAGAGGCGTTCCGACTTCTAAGATGATCCGATCGCTTTTCGGTAACATCTTAATAATTTTAAGCGTACGTTCTTTGCTAGGAACATCCAACGCGATTTGGAGGTAAGGGGGTCTCCAAAGTCGCGGCACTCTAAATCCAAGAACCGGATGTTTAGCACGATCTTTATCATAAAGAATCTTGTCATAGGGAGGATAATTCGAAAGCGCCCGTCGAATCGCAAGTTTCGTGGCCGAGTAGTTGTACGTGTAAATTTTCCGATCATTTTTAGCTTGGGGATGAACAAAGACACTTACGATAATGACCCACTCCTCAATCTTACCTTTCGGAATAAGACCTTCCTCAACTGCGTCTGCGACCGCTTTAGCTACCGCATATTGAGCCGAGCCAAAGATTTTAGTAATTTGACTAAAACCTTCAATGGTAACTTTGGGAATGATCACGGTCCATGGTTTACATGGTAAATTGGGTCGAATGACCGCGAGAAGGGGAGTGTGTCCTTTACTGAGGTGTGAGAGCGCGTTCGCAAAAGCTATTCCGACATTTCCTTTTTTTTCACCAATAATTAAATCAACATGCGCCAATTCGGGTTCTCTTCCAAGTAAGGCTTCACCAATTGCATACACATTTGACACCTAAACCTCTTAATTTATTTCATATCAAAAAAAATTTCTAAAAAGTTCATAAATTTTACTCCTATTATTAGGCATGATTATTGAACTTCTTTTTAAATAAAAATATTACTTCATTTCGATATTTTCGACAAAAAAATATGAAAGTAACCTATTTTAACTTTCATCTTTTAATCTTTAGGGTAACGTCTCAGCATTGTGTTATCAATAGGATATAATGAAAATTTTAGAGTTCTTCTTTCACAACTAAGCGATATATGATGGTTTCCCCAGCAGTTTCACTTTCCCGCGTAATTTTAACAACATCTCCTAATTCTGCCCCAATAACTCGGGCTACTGGATCTGTGATTAGAATTCCGGGCAAGGCAGAGCCTGGAACCTTTAATTGTTCCAATAAATTCGCTGTTTCCGTCTTAGATAAAATTTCATGTTTTGGGACAAACTCATGTTCGAGAATATCCATTAAAACTAAATCTGCAGGAATATATTCAATTTTATTAGCCGCTAATTCATTTAAAGCACTCCGAGTCACTTTACCCGTTCCAATAAAGATTCGCTGCTTAATTTTCTTTTTGTCAAACTTCTTTACGAGATCTCGAATGTAGGCAACTCCGATAGTTTCATTCTTAAAAGTACAATGCACAATAAGTTGCTGACCTTGTCCATCTTTAAAATATAAAAAGTCCATTTTATTTTCTTCGCTTTTTTTCTTGTCTAGATCTTCAGTATAACCTCGATTCTTCATTAGGACTTTTGTTTTTTCAATTAATGGATTAACTTTAGACTTCGGGTTTCCCATTATTCTTACACCTTTCTGTAAGGACTCAAAATTAACCTATTCTTAGAATCTTTGAATTTCAAAATAAATCCAATGTTATAAATTTTTCTAGAATAAATTGTGATATCTTTTCATATGGTGATACGTTAAATAATTAAGAGGTGCACGGGAAGGGCTTCGAACCCTCGCAGGCCTTCGCCACTGGAGCCTCGGTCCAGCTCCTTTGACCAGACTCGGACACCCGTGCATTTTTTTTCTTTCAATTTAATTAAATTTTGTTATATGAAGCCCCAGACGGGATTTGAACCCGCGATTTATCCATGACCAAGCGATTTGATCATGTCCAACAGCTTACGAGGCTGCCGCTCTACCAACTGAGCTACTGAGGCGGGCTTGCAAAGTCTTAAATTCTTGAATTATTAAGAATTATAAGTTTATTAAGGTTTATTTAAAATTTCAACTAAATTATGATCAAGCAATGGGTCAGTGGTTGAGTATGAGTGAATCGTTGCTAAGGGATTTGGAAAAGGCGATAGTGGAATTTGATACGGATACGGCTGAAAGCCTCATTAAACAAGCCATAAAGGAAGAATATCCTCCACAAGATATTTTGAAAGCTTTAGGCGATGCCTTAAATAAGGTAGGTGGATTATATGAGACTCACCAATATTTCCTTTCAGAATTGATGCTGTGTGGAGATACTGCAAAAAGTGCAATTGAGATATTAAAACCCTATATTGCAGAAACTGGGACGAAACTATTGGGTACTATTGTTTTTGGCACAGTGAAAGGAGATATTCACGATATCGGAAAGACAATCGTTTCGTCTTTCATGATAGGAGCAGGATTTATGGTACATGATATAGGCATTGAGGTGAGTGCAACGAAATTTGTACAAGCTATTAAGAAGTATAAACCGGATATTCTCGCTATGTCTGCACTTTTAAGTACGACACGAGAATATATGAAAGATGTTATGAAGGCATTAAAGGAGGCAGGCGTAAGGGATACTCTCAATATTATTGCTGGAGGACGCCCAATAACTCCAGAGTTTGCCAAGAAAATTGGTGCGGATGCGACGGCGACCAATCCAATCGAAGCCGTTGAGATATGTAAGAAATGGATGGCTGAAAAGTAATAGCAATGGTAAGAGCAAAATTAATATCTTAGAAATATTTGTATATCCAAACGAAATATCATTTTTATTCGCTCTATTATCAATCAAGGGCTCGTAGCTCAGCTAGGCAGAGCGTCGGACAATCTGAATAGAGTCAGGTTGGATGAAGCTCTTAACCCGATGGTCGCGGGTTCGATTCCCGTCGAGCCCGCCATTTCTATTAAAATCATGTTAAGAAAGTAATTTTAATACCCTAATAAGGTGCAACAATGGTAAAAGTAGTAGCTTTTGGAACATTTGATCTCCTTCATTACGGCCACGTAAAAATGTTAGAGAAAGCCAAGGAGTTAGGAGGAGAAGATGCAGAACTTATTGTGGTAATTTCGCGAGATTCAAGTTCGGAAAAAGTGAAAGGACATCCACCTATATTTCCAGATGATCAACGATTAAATCTCATTAAAGCTTTGAAAGTCGTTAATGATGCAGTATTAGGTTATGAAGGGGATACATGGAAAGATCGATTGAAGATTATTGAAGATTTAAAACCAAATATAATCGTATTAGGGTATGATCAACCCGTAGATATTAATGCATTGCAAGATGAACTTATCAAGCGTGGATTGGAAATAGAGAAGATCGTTCGTCTCGAGAAATATGGAGATGTTTCTTTTAATAGTTCTTCAAAAATTGTGAAAAAAATCTTTGAAAGGTTTAATAATTCCCATTAGAAAAAGAAAAGGATTAGTAATTACATAACCCAAGTTGTAATATCGCTACAGGGATCCTTCGGATCTTCACGTGCATCTTTAATTGCTAAAAAGTCATGTGGTGTGCGTTTATAGAATTCTCTTTCTCTGAAGATTATTGGAGTCTCGTCAGGTCCTATCTTTACGAAACACGGACAATTTTGTTTCAATTCTGGCTGGCAATTCTCGTCGCGGGGACTCTTCAGGAGACCAAATCCGTAGGTGCATTGAATCTCTTTCTTGCATATCCCTACGCGAAATTCATTGCCGCAGGTAATTGCTTGAGCAAACGTTTCATCCTCGCATTCAATGACCTTGAAACTGCAGCTGTCACATTCTTTTCCTCTGATTAATTCTGTAGGGCGATTTTTCAGAACCTCGATTGTTAGATTTTTTGAAAGGTTTTTCAATACTGCGAGAAGAACAGGTCTGCAAAACATGTAAGCGCAATTCCAGATATAAGGTACTTCTTTGAATTGTTCATTTTGCAGAAATTCTTGCCGCATTTTATCATATGGACAACGGTCGAGGACTAAGACATCATTTTTAATACTACATTCGATATCTAACGAGGAATTAATTGTAAATTCTAGGAGATTGATTCCTTGTTCAATTGATTTCGTTTCCGGTTTGAGATAAGTAACCAGAAGCTTTCCAACATCACTAAAGATTAAATACATCATATATTGAGTGCTGCATAAAGCTTGCCATATTCCGACAGTAGATCGTTTAGTTAAAATGTCCCATTTCACTGATGAATTCAATATCTTCTTAACAACTTTTAAATGAAGTAATTCCAAACCCATTTTTTATTCCTCCTTAAAGTTCTCCCAAGAATTTCCTAGTGTATTATACCAAGCTTTTTTCGATGGTGGGATACGATCGGGACCGCGGGATCTTGGATATAACGGCCAGGCCAGCGATACGAAGCCAATAATCGAAAATTCGGGGTATTGTATATTACACATCTCGGCAATCTTCGTCTCCGCGGCTGGGCTGGACATTGGGAAATTGAAGTAACATGATCCAACTCCTAGTGCATGAGCCATAAGCATCATATTCTGAGCGGCCATAAATGTGCATCCCATAGCCATCCGGCTTGCTAACTGTTGTGCGGTAATCGGAACAATATGGGTAAAATGTTTCGCCCCAATTAATCCTGAACGGCTAGCAATCACAACAATAATAGATTTTTCAATGTATTGCATGAGCCATCCTGTACCCATGAGAGCTGTGGAAATTCCAATTGCCGCAGGTTTCTTCATGTAACCAAAACGCCATGTGGCTACTTCTTTCCAAGAGATTTGTCCGCCTCCGAACATATATTTACAAAATATTTCGCCTAATCTTCCAATTGCCTTTCTCTTTTCTAACTCCGTGATGACAACAAATTCCCAAGGTTGATAATTTTCAGGTGACGGGGCTTGACAGCCTGCATCGATAATTTGCTCAATGAATTCCTTCGGTACAGGTTTTTCCTCATACGAATATATCCATCGCATTGCCCGCCGATTCTTAATAATATCCCAAACGGTTTCAGCATACTTTTTCCTATCCGGTTCGAGTTGCTCAAAAACATTCATTTTTAACCACGGATCAACTTATTTTGTGATTTAATAAGCTAGTTCTATTATATGACCTAAATCATTTAAGAACTCAATTATATTTTTGTAATATCTGTAAATAAGAGTAGTGTATATAATATATCTTAAAAGACATTGCTGGAAAAAAAGAGATTCTGAAATAAGAAAACAGATTTCCAGTTTTTTAACATAATATTTAAATTTCTATTACCCCTAATTTAATACCACAAATTTAATCGTTATTAATTTCTTCTCCTTCTTGGGTGTTAACTTCCTCTAATTCTTCTACGCCATACTTCTTTTTCAGGAAGCGTTTAACATCTATTTTGAACATTATCCAAATAATTACCAGCGTTATGGCAATTATAATTAAACCTTCAACCCATGCGAATTCTGAAGGTGTTCCGGTTCCAGCAAGATTTTGAATCCAAGGAATTCCAAAGGCGCCACCAACAGCCAAAAGCATCATCAAAGCGAGTTTACCAAGATAGCAGCTGAAGACGGTGCGTTTAAAATCGAAGCCCGCCAAACCTAGCGGGATCATGACATTATCGTCATTCAAGGGCGTAGCGCCAAATATGAAAAGAAGAAACATCACCATCTTAGGGCGCTGGTTGATTAATTTTTTCCAATCTTCGATTTTCTCAATATTACGATCACTTCGTTTCAATGATTCATGCCCAGCCCGACCAACTAGATAGCCTACGATTTCGCCGATTAGTGCCGCAAATGAAGCGATTAATCCTATCAGCCAGAAATGTGAGGGAAAACTTAATGCTGCGGGGATTATAATGAAGGTGTAAGGTGTTGGGATAGGCAATAAATTCCCTATTACGCAAACAAGAAAAACCATCGATAAAGTTCCCCCAAGAAAGTTTTTATCAATCTTCCATGTCGAAAAATCCAACCATGCCCCGTATTGAGGATAAAAGTAGAAAAATACCGCTAGAAGACCTATAATAACGAACCCTATTATAAGAAACCAATCGACTTTTCCTATCTTCATTTAATATCCACGTGAGTTCTTTAATTTTTTAAAATAATATTTTAGACGTTAAATCTTAAAGATATCAATTGAAAGGACTAGATAAAACTTATTATTATTTTTTTATTTTCAATAAGTCCAAAAGAGAAAAAATCGGGTGGATTTTTTGGTAAAATTTGACTGGAGACGAATTCAAGCTGAAGCCGAAGAGGATTACGAGAAAGCATGGTTAGAGACTAGAAATTTGTTGAAGATAACAGGTCGTAGCTTTCAGCCGAAAAAAGTTGGTAAACCACATCATGTATTTGACTTCATAGCAAAAGCACGGCAAATACTTTTCAAATTAGGCTATGAAGAAGTGATGGTGCCCATTATCGTGGATGAGTCAGCGGTGTATAAAGAGTATGGCCCCGAAGCACCGCTGATTTTAGATAGAATTTTTTATTTAGCAGGATTACCCCGCCCTGACATTGGTTTAGGCCAGAAGAAGATACAACAAATTCGGGAAATTATCCCAGATTTTCAGAAAGTTAAGGAATTCCAAGATATTTTTCGCTGGTATAAAAAGAATCAAATTGAATCTGATGATCTTATTGAGGTCATGGTTACTGAATTGGAAGTTAAAGAAGAAAAAGCGACCGAAATTTTGACGAAAGTGTTTCCAGAACTTCGGAACCTTACCCCAAAACCTACGAAAAAGACATTACGTTCACATTTCACTGCATTATGGTTTTTAATTTTGGCAGAGCTACAGTATCAACAATCCCTTCCTATCCAGTTATTTTCAATTGGAGAAAAATTCCGGAGAGAGCAGAAGCTAGACGCAACTCACTTATATAACTCTTATACGATTTCTACGGTTATAATGGCTGAGGATTTTACATTAGAAGATGGGCAATATATGGCAAAAAAAATTCTTACTGGATTTGGATTTGAGGATGTGAAATTTGAGATTAAAAAGGCGACTGCTAAGTACTACGCTCCGCAAACTGAGTTTGAAGTGTTTTTCAAGCATCCTACCTTGAATAAATGGATTGAAATCGGCGATGGGGGCTTCTATTCTCCAGTCCCTTTAGCGAACTTTGAGATCGAATATCCAGTTTTCAATATAGGATTTGGAGTGGAACGATTCGTAATGGTCCAAGAGGGTTATAATGATATC
>JABXJU010000433.1 GCA_013375405.1 Candidatus Helarchaeota archaeon | reverse complement strand
ACCCAGGCGCAGCTTCGGGAGCGGCTGGCAAGGGACTTTAAGGTCGATTTCACCTGTCCCATAACCACCGGGATTTTCGTCCGCATCGCCGCCGAAGCCGCCGAAGAGGACTTAACGGCAGGGAAGCAGGAGGTCACCCCCTACTGGCGGGTGATTAAGACCGATGGCGGCCTGAACCAGAAATTTCCCGGAGGTGCCCAGGCTCAAGCCGTCCGCCTGAGAGAAGAGGGGCATCGCATTCAGCCCGCCCAGGGGAAAAAGCCGCCCCGGGTGATAGACTTCCAGAAATCTCTCCAGCAACTGTAAGCAGAAAAGAGAATTATAATTTCATCTCCCAGCCAACAGACGGTATGCCCTCTTTGGCGTCAAAAGAGTTGATTTTAGGCAAAATTTATGCAATAATAAAACAAAAAGGGACGGAAATATGTCCAAACATCGTCTCTTTATATTTTTGTTAACTTTTGTTGCCTTCATTTCAGGTTTATCCTTAGTCTCTGCCCAGAGAGAGATTCCAGCCCTTGTTAAAAAGGTCAAGCCAGCCGTAGTGGTCATCTATACTTATGATTCCAATGGTGAGTTGCTTGGTCAAGGAAGTGGCTTCTTCGTCAACGCTAAAGGGGATGTTATAACAAACATTCATGTGCTTCTTGGAGCATATCGTGGGGAGGTAAAAACCTCCCAGGGAGAGTCCTATTTTATAAAGGGAGTTATCGGGCAGGACATAGAAGGAGACCTGGTTAAAATTGTGCTGGACATATCAGATAAGACCTTCCCTTATCTTCGGGTATGTACAAGCCTACCTGAAGATGGTGAAAGGGTTGTGGTTATTGGACACCCATTAGGATTGGAGCAGACTGTATCCGATGGAATAGTCTCAGTTGTGAGGTATGCTCCTCCCTTAGGGCAGGTTATACAGATAACCGCCCCTATTTCACCTGGCTCCAGCGGAAGTCCGGTGGTGAATATGGATGGAGATGTTGTAGGGGTTGTTGCACTTATGTTGGGGAAGGGTCAGAGCCTCAACTTCGCCATTCCCGGGGAGAAAATAGTAAATCTTAAGCCCAGAAAGATACAAGCACTTCAGGAATGGACAACTGTCACTGGGGATGAATGGCTTGAATCAGCCAAAGGGCTTTTCTTCTCAGGTCTTTCTATTCTCTGGGAAGAAGACTACGAGGGCGCTCTTCCCTATTTTGAAGAAGCTATTAAGAAGAATCCCGATTTTGCAGAGGCACATTATTGGCTGGGTTGGGCGTATAGTATGCTTGGTCGCCATAAAGAGGCGATAAAAGTTTTGAAGGAATCAATTCG
>JABXJU010000182.1 GCA_013375405.1 Candidatus Helarchaeota archaeon | reverse complement strand
AGTTTCCTTTAATGTCAAGTAAATTCTATCGTTTTTCCAAAATGTGTGTAATGGCACAACCCAAATTAATTCTGCTGCAAAAAAGCCAAATCGTTTATAATCGAAATCAAATTTATCACTAACAGAAATTAAAGGCTGGTACATAGAAGTTTGCAAAATTTCAATACTTTGCTTTGTTAAAAGTTCTCCGTAAACTTCAATAATTAGAGTACCAATTCTCATTGAGTTTTACTGTGTAAACATAGTAAGTTATTGATTATATTATATAGGAATATATTAGAAGTTAATAAATTGATATATTAAAGTCAAATGATATGTATGGTAAATGATACTTTGAAAAATTAAGGTATACAGAGTAAAGAATGTTGGAACTAGAGATCGTCCAAAGAATATCCGACTTTACAGCGGACATTATCGTTTGTGCCTGCAGAACGGCGAAATTGAACACGTAAAGCGGTTGCAAATTCAAGATTGAAGGAATTAATATCTGAGGTTGTAACATCTTGTGAATTTAAGTCAAAACCGTTAACTAATGAGTATGCGTCACTTAAGTAAACAACTTGAAATACTGATGATCCTGTAAATGCGTAAGCTCTGGAAGTGGCGTTGTCAACTGTAAGAACTACCTCGACTGTGTCTCCAGCATTATCACATCTAATAACTATATAAAAAAGTTTTCCCTGTCCAGAGATATTTATAACATCTAAAAGAGTACCTGAATCTGAGATTTCATAAGCAACTGAAAAAACGCCTCGAATTTTATAAGGCAATCCATCAGTTTTGACTTGTATTGCATCAACAACAGTGTCGACAGTATCAATTTTGGTTTCGTTTGAATCTATATTAGCTTGAATATTTGGAACATCTATATCACGAATTTGATCACAAACGGTATCTATAATAATAAGTTTAGTCTCGTTAGCATCAATATTGGAATTGATACCGGGAACATCGGTTGCACGGATTGCGTCGACAACAGTGTCAACAATGGTGACAAGTGCGGAAACTGCAGCTATTTCAGGTTTGACGGATATGTTAAAGGTATTTGGCATAAATAATTATCGGTAAATGGTTATTTCCCAAATTGTATTACTGCTACCAGTTTTATTTTTTATTCTGAAACCATAATGAACAAAATCAATTGAGTGGAATCCGACTGGCAAATATTTATCTTGCAGCCAAACTCCCTGTAAATTTCGAAATGAAATAAGTGCTGGGTGTGTTTCAATAAGAAAATCGGTAACGTTATAAGCTACTGTGAATTCTTTAATGTTTGCTGCTATATAATCATCGTTACCAGTTCCGGAATATACAAGATAAGACTCGAAAGGAACACCTGCTGAAACAACACGTAGACTGCCGTCTGATGTAGCCTTAATGAGTATGCCACGATCATCGGCTTTACCAACAAGGTGACAAAAAGCACGAATAAAATCAGGGGTAACAATAGATTGTTCGATGAACTCGGGTGATAGAACAAGACCGTGCTCGGGAATGAGTGGAGTTCTAATTTTCTGATCTGGTCCGGGCAAGTGGGGTCCTCCAATTAAGAAACTTTATCATATTCATAAGCACCATCAATACTAGTTGCTGCAGATCCACAATTAATAGCAATTTTAAAAATCATCCCAGGTTTAATGTCTTCTTCAATAGGAATTCGGATTAATTTAGTAGTGGGGCGGTAATAAGTAGCTGTATTAGTAAAATCATGTGTGGAACAACAATCATCAGGAATCTCTAAAATTCTCGTTGTTTCAATCCAACCTTCAATGGTATTATTGTTGTAAGTGTTAACGTTAATAATAATAGCCCTGATACGTCTAGGCTCCTCAATAGTAGATACAAGACCATCATCAAAAACTGTTTTGTTTGCTTCTCCAGTAACTCTAAAAAGTTTATAAAACATATTTTAATCCTCAATTTCAAAAAGAGTGTATAATAGTTTAACAGCGAATTCATCCCACTCATTAGGTGGTGTTGGAAGATCCTGTTTTAAGGACCTAATAAAAGCTAAAATATCATTCCTGAGCTGTGGAGATACTTCATTTAAAATAATTCTCAAAAGAACCATGTTGAAAAATTATCCTGAATAATAAACTTGTTTAAACTAATAGGGGAATCCAAGGATGATAAATAATAAATGAACTGCAAGGTCATCAAAAGGATTATCTGTTTTAGCTGCTGTATCTCTAAGAGAATTAAGAAATTCTAAAATCATTTGCCTTATTGGATCGGAACAAAGTTCTAAAATTTGTTTAATAATAATCATGGTATATATACCTCTACTTAAATAAATGAATATTAAGAAACAGGTGTCATTTTCAGGATTAAACCGACTTCCTGGAATTCTGAAGTTATAGATGCAGTTGTACCTAATACACCGCATTTCCAAGATACAGTAAGTTCCTGACCCTGTGGAAAAATAATAGGAGGGTCAAACATAAAAGGATATTTAACGTCTATGGGTGTATAGTTACCAGCAAGAGTATTACCTAAAGCAACATGATGTGTACCATAAGAACCAATAGTGGGACGAGAATGATATAAAAGACCCTGTCTATCATCATCAAAGAGGAAAGTTTTACCCTGCATAAATTTAAGAAATTCAGTAGAAGTATAATTACTAGAATCGACTGCATAATGAACAGAAGAGGCAAGAATACCATGAAGTTCTATATTGCGATTGGCAGGGACAATATTTCCATAAGGAAAGTCAGGAAATTCTGCTGGATTGTTGGCTGTATTGAGAACAACATCAGTAGCGACAGTTATACTGGCACCGGTTTGACCATAATTAACATATAAATAAGATGATGATTTAGAGCCATTTTCCATTTCAGGTGTAATGTCAGCTGCATCCCAAATTTCGTATTCAACACATTGAATAGAAGTGGATTTTTTAGCTCCGGTTATTAAAAACTTCTCGCCACTGGCTACAGGATAACCAACAAACAATCCAAGTTTACTTAGATGTGATAGAAGAGTATCTTGGCCAACTTTACCAACATAAACCATCGGATAAGCTGCTTGAAAAGAACCTACATGAAAAGATAAATGATTTCCAAGACCTCCACCAACACGAAAATAACCGACAGTAGTTTTAGCTGTGGAAACTGTGATATAATTTAAGGTTGGATCGAAGATCATAATATTTTTTATGACAAGACCCTGACCTGTTTTTGCCTCGAGTTCTAAATTTGTATTGCCTATGACAGTGCAGAAGTTACGTTTTGAAATGAGCATAATTGAGTACTCCTGAGTAAATAAAAAAGAGTATAAGAAAAGGTGATTAACCTGTTTTCATCTTGTGAAGAGCTTGCTGAATGACCTTAACACGTTCAATATTACGTGGGTCTCCAGTTTCAAATCGTGGAGGTAATGTAATCCCTTCCAAAGTGGAGACTACTTTTTCCATTCCGGTCCGCATGTCAGCTTCAGCAACTCGGACTCCTTCAGGCCAGCGAGGTATTCCTTTTAAAATGGTTTTAGATTTCTGCTTGGCTGTGCCGACTCGTTTTACACCCTTACCAAAAGCCTTCCTAGCCATTGCAGATTTTATGCCAGCCTCGTAACGAGATTCGGAATCTGCTGTTTCTTCTGCCCAATCACGTAAAGGGTTCCTAACTCCATCTTCATAGTCAACGGATCTTTCAGGTGTAACTCTTGCCCATTTGGCAGCAATCTTGGAAGCACTAGGAACTATCATAATTAAAACCTCCTATATTTATGGTGTAAATCAGTTAAAAATGAAATAAAAAGAAATACTACTATGATTAACACGAGGATTAGAAAAATTAAGATTGTGAGAATAAATTTAGACATGGTTAGTTTTGTATCCTATCATCATATAGAACTTTTCCAGCGATAACGGCTGCTATAAAAATGGCGAACATAAGTATTGTCTCGATCATGGTAATGGAAAATAATAACAAAAAATGAGCATGTCAAGAAAAAAATTAGATAAAAATATGTAAATAGGAGGTGGTAATACGGAGATAGGGGCAAAAAAGAGAGGTATAAAGTATAGGCTAATGGTAAAATAAGTTAACCATGGGCTTCCCAAAGAGTTTTTTAAGGGGTAATTTAGTTAATCTTGCGTTTTTCATCAGAAATTGCATCTTTTATAGCTTTATGACAAGCTGGACAATAAAAAACCTGTCTTATCTTACCTATTTCTACGGACTTGTCGCAAGCCTCGCAGAGACGATGATTATGTTGGTCAGAATAATGATAAGTTTGCTCGGGTGCAGAAGAGTCCTGCGGTGATGATACAGATTTATTTCTAAAATAATCCTGAATCCATCTCTGAAGAACAGAAACTGTGGCGCCTTCTTCCTGACAATAACTAAGAAGTCTGAGTCTTTCAGATTCATCATCGACTCTCATGAGTTCCCTTGCCTGTGAAAAAGAAATTTTTTTGTCTTTAACTGCCTTGGTAAGTTCATTATCTAATCGGACCAGACTTATATGTTGTGATATGTAAGCAATGGATTTTCCGACAACCTCGGAGATGGACTTCTCTGTCATATGGAATTTTTCCATCATCATTATGAAAGTTGCACCCTGGTCAATGTGATCTAATGGAATCCTCTTTATATTTTCGTGAAGTTTTATCACTTCCGCTGCTTTAGGATCCAAACTCATATTGATACAAGGGACGGCTTTAAGACCTGCTAAACGTGCAGCATGATACCTGACACAACCGCAGACAATTTCTTTACCATGGTCTGTATCTCGAATAATTAAAGGTTCAATAACTCCGATTACTCTTATACTGTCTGAAATTTCATGAATATAATCATCGGAAATCTGTCTATGAGCTTGAAATTCAGGTAATTCAAGGTCAGCAAGATTAACATATGTAAGTTTTGACATAGTATTCCTTAAGTGTTTCTAGATAATTGTGATTTATGTAATTCATTTAAATCAAGCCAATTCTCTTTAAGAGCAGAAATAAGAAAACCAGTAGGATTTTTTATTCTTGACTTGAATGAAAGCATCCAATCAGCATAATCGAATATATCATAAACAGAATAAGAATCAAATAGTTTTTTGAAATTTTTGATATGAAGTTCATGAAGTAGTAAAATTGTTTCTTTTTTTAGTTTTTGAAGATTTAAATCTTCATGAACATCACAAAAATTATTTTGTCGTCTAATAATTGTTGTTAAAGAGTCTTTAATTACTTTGTTATTATTATTAATTAGTAGTGTGCTGTTATCGGGAATCCGTTTATCCGTTTGCCGAAAAGGGCGTTTCGGTTGAGTAGTTGTTTTTATTGGTTTTAATTTTTCAGGCTTTTCATAGATTAGGTAGTTATAGTTATAAAATTTACCGTCATTATTTCTAAATTGGTGTTTAAAAATGTATCCAAATTTAATTAATTCATTGATAGCTGAATGAATAGATTTTATACCATTATTACTGTTAGAAACAATTTCATTTATGTTGACATACCAGTTGTCAGGCTTACTAAGAAGGTAACAAAGTAATCCTTTTGCTTTAAGACTTAATCTTTTATCATTGAGTCCTGTTTTGTTCATTATTAAGTAAGGATTATATTTGTTTTTAACTACTCTAATAATAGACATATAAACCTAATTTTAATTATTTTGAATTAATAAATGGAGCTCCTGTTTTGTCTGTGATAAATTCTTCCTCAATGGCTATTGTGGAATTACAAATTTGGCAATTGCAAAGATAAATAAATTTGGTCATAAAAGTTGTCTGCTGAATACCAAGATAAGTAAGAATTCTATGGTTACATTGTTTTGTATGTTTGATGGAATTGTTTGAATTCATGTAACTAGTGATCCTATTTTTGAGTCATCTATAGCTTTTTGAATATCGTTTGTGTTAACATGTGTGTAAATCTGAGTAGTCTGAATATTTGAATGTCCAAGAAGTTCTTGAATAACTCGGAGGTTGGTATGTCTGAGAAGGCGGGTTGCAAAAGTATGTCGGAGTGTGTGAGGTGAAATGGACCTATTAATAGAAGTGGTGGAAAGTTCCTTAACAATGCGTTGAAAGTCACGTGGAGATAATTGTTTGTGTGTGTAATGAGAAACAAAAAGATAGCTATCTGAGACTGTAGATTCTCCTATCTTATTTTTATGATAAATAAATCTGGTTAGTATATCTCTAGTTTCTTGGTTTATAGGAATCTCTCTTTTTTTATGTCCCTTACCGATTCGGCATGGGACAGTAAGAATTGGAGAAACTTCTCCCCATGGGGCAATATCTTCTTTAAACAAGCCTATAACCTCACTACATCGGAGACCAGCCGAAAGAGCAAGGAATATCATAGTGTAGTCTCGGATATCTTTCTTACGTGCTGCGTTTAGTAAGATTTTAATTTCATTGTCGTTGATTGTGATAATCATTGGTTACCTCTGATTTATATTTGGATTATCTCTGCATTTTTCACAGAGCATTGTAAAACCTGAATACTTTTCACCAGGCAAACGGCAAAGAATACTTATAACGTTTTCACTGGAAAAACAAAAAGAACAAGATTTAATCCTAGTCAAACAATCCGTGTAGGTACTAAATATGTTAAGCTGTAAATAGCTAGTTGTTTTTTTCATAAAAAATAATTATTTAATAGGATGTGGGAAATGATTAATAATTACCATAGTTTCACCTTTTATAACTTCAGTAGTAAAACGTGATATTTTATAATCTTTGTAATTATGACGAATAAGAACTTTTGTTTCAGGTTGTAGATGTTTAAAAAAATTAATTATATCTATTGATGTTAAAATTTTAGATAAATCAATTTTATTGTTATTTGTCATTTTTATCTCCCCAAGTTAATGTAAACCATAATTTACAGACGTAGCAATATGCACGCATTTTGGTCCAATTAACACATAAATACCCATGACAATTAGGGCAAAGAACAGGTATATCGTCATTCATAAATTTGGAATAAGTAAAAATTATTTATGATCTTTAATTTTTGTTATATGAAATACTCCGAACTTGCCTTTAGCTTTAAGGGCTAAATGCAGGGCTACTTCTTTGTTGGGTGCAGTTATAATTCTTGAAAGTTTAGTTTCCTTATCGTAAACATTGTATTTTGGCATTATTGATCCTTTTGCGTAATTGTGATATAAATAAGGTAATAAATAACGAAATAAAAGTCAAGTAAAATTTCGCAAATTAATATATTTATAATGTCGCTATAAAAAATTAACAATTTATGATCACTTGAGAAGTATGTCGTATAATGTTCAATATGCGACACATAGGACGCGATTTTGAAAAATGTATTAATCCTTATTTTGCAGTAAGAAGAGAAAGGCGGGGGAATCGAACCCCCGCCCGTTAATTGTTAAAATTATCAAAAGTCTTTTGTTATGGCTGTGAGGAATTCATCGAATGTTTTGAAGAACAATCGTTTTTTTCTGGTGGCAATTTTGATAATGACTTCTCCAAGGACTTCCCTGTTTTGCCAAAGTTCGTCTTGATCAGCGTTTGAAAAATGACCGTCGGTTAGATCATCATCCCAGTATAACTTACAGGAACTCAAGTTGAAGAAGTATGCTCCTTCTTTACGTTGAACGAAAAAGAAAACTCTAACTTGAGATTCTTTGTACTCCTTTAGATTCTCAATATTAGCAAGATAATTTTGAACGTATCCTGCTAATAACACAGAATTATAAAAACGTCTTTCTTCTTTTAGTTCACTCATTTTTTCCACCTCATAAAAATAGAAAAGGCATAAGCCGGGAGCGAGGCGCAGAATGTTAAGAAACTGCGCTAACCCGACTAATGCCCTCCAAAATTTAAAAATACATTTTTGATTTCTCGCTTTTAGTTAAATATAAGAAAAATAAATATAAAAGTCAAGTAAAAAATGAAAAATTATAAAAAAAAAGTTTTTACTGTGTAAACACTGAATAATCAGGAAATATATTTTCTTGGGGTGGGGCGCGGAACGAGGGGACGAGGCGGCAGGCAGTAGAAGACGAAAGAACGGGCAAAAAAGCGGAAAAAGAAAAAAGAATAAATGCTCACGAAGTGAGTTCCAATGCAAATTTGCCTTAGCTATTTTTGCACGTTCGTCAGTTCAGCATGTCTATCCTATTTTTTTTATGATTATTATGCTGAACTGTTCGTCTTGCCTGGCATATATTCACAAAACCTTGCGGAGCTGTCTTCTACTGCCTGCCGCCGAGGACACGAGTGTAGCTGGGTGGGGTAATGTTTTTTGTCATTAGAAAATATATTTCTTTGTTATAAATGCCGACAAAAAAATACGAGTGTGTTTCACACTGGTATTTTTTTAGTCGGTTACAACTAATATTTATTATAGCGTGAATTAGTAGAGAAATGCGAGGCGTGAACCGCCGCCGAGTGAAGTGGTGGTGGATGGGTAAAAACGTCTTGGACATCAGGAGGAAGGGAACGAGGAAGAAGCGGTTCAGCCGAGTAGGTTAATGTTAGTGATCAGACGATTACAAATTCTATGCCATAATGATCGAGAACATCGCTATCGTCTTGGTCAATTGTAGAACAAACTATTAAAGCCCTGACAAGTGTTATTTCAGGATGTTCTCTACCAAATAGGAATCGGTATCCTAAAATCTGTCCTAGTGTCATGAGAGAGACTCTTTTTTTGACTTCAATAATAGTACAAATTTCATTTTTCCAACCAATTACATCAATTCGTTTTTTTGTAAGATTTGACCAATACTGCTGAAATTTTATATCAGAAATGGTGGAGGTATCGACACCTTTTCCGACCAAAACATCATAATCAACAGTGTCAAATCTTTGAGGGAATTTTTTGATAAATCGGGTCCAGACTTCGGTATCTTCACCTATTAAATGGGGGTATTTTCTGAGAACCTTATAATTAAATTTGCCTGGCATAATTAATCGGGTTTCTCTCCTTTCTTTTCGGTATACTTTACTTCTACATCGATAGACCATGCAGATAGTAATTTGTCGCCTTCACGTTTTAGACTTTTGTAAAGATTATCGAGTCTTGTAAAATCTTCTATACTTCCTCGAATAATAAAGGTTGCATCAGGCATTTGTTTAATCTCCTTTTTCTTTTATAAGCAAAGTAATGTCGATTTTCCAATTAATAAAGTTTTTATCAAGAGTTTCCTTTAATGTCAAGTAAATTCTATCGTTTTTCCAAAATGTGTGTAATGGCACAACCCAAATTAATTCTGCTG
>JABXJU010000181.1 GCA_013375405.1 Candidatus Helarchaeota archaeon | reverse complement strand
TGCTCTTCCGATCTGTCTACCTGGCTATCCACAGGATCAATCTCTTTATGTAGATGATTCCGAAGTTATTGAGATCATCGAAAATATAGAACATCCCAATTCAAAATTGAGAATATCCATGCCTAATTTGTTTAGGAGCTATAACATAACGCGGCGGTGCAGCCAGCCATTTACAACAATCCCTATCTATGGTAATGGTAATACATCTATTTGCTGCGCCATTCTTCCACGGAAAGAATTTGGAAATGTCTTACGCAATAAAAATGTTTGGAATAACCTTTACTTTCAAAGAATAAGAAACATAATACTTGATGATTCAATACCAATGCCCGAGTTATGTAAGAACTGTAATATGATGTATCGCCCTTATAAAGTGCTTGTAGGTAAGTAGATAATTATTCGGATAACAAGAAAATGAAAATAAGCGTTATAATCCCAACATATAATTCGGAACAAACCATAAGTGAATGCCTCGGTTCTCTTAGCACGCAGACTTATTCTCCATATGAAATTATAATCGTCGATAGAAAATCGGTTGATTTAACTGTTGAAAAAGTCAAGGAATTCGAGGGTGTTAGGCTCATTCTCAAAGAATTTCCAGTATTAAAGGGGGCAGTAAGGAATAGAGGGGCTGGTATCGCAGTTGGTGATATCATCTTCTTCTGCGACGCAGACTGTATTGTAGATCAAAGAGCTCTAGAATATCATTTAAAGAGCTATAAGAGTAGAAAGGATATTTCTGGCGTTATGGGGGGTATTCGTAATGCAAGTTCTAAAACTTTCGTCTCTGTATTCGTACAAAAGGAAGAAATGGCAAATCAATGGCTTAGAGGTCTTAACCCAGATGGTTCTTGCAAGATTTTTGGCAATACTAATTTTAGTATGTATAGATCTGATTTTCTGAAATGGAAATATAGGGAAGATCTCGTGGCAGCTGAGGATACAGAGCTCTCTCTTAGAATCAGTAAGGAAGTGAAGATAATATTTGAACCTAAGGCTATTGTCTTTCATCACCATCCCACGACGGTACAAGCTTTATTTAAGCAACGTAAGTGGTGGGGTGAGGGGATCTTCGGGCTCATAAGATATTGTAAGAGAGAGGTTTTCGACCCCGATTCGCGAGCATATTCCGTATGGAGGTATCTGGATTACCCTGAAGATCACTTACATGAAGCAATTTTTCAAGATAATCAATTGTTATGCGATGGGTGTAGAGCTCAAATTTGTAAAATAGATACTCCCAGATTACCAAAGCATGGGGAATCTGATGAATATCTTTGTAGAGTTATTTGTCTAGGTTTTGCATCAGGGATTCTAAAACAAAGAACTGGTATCGATTACTATTGGTAATAAAAATAAGAATGAAAAAACCACTATAAAATTAACTCCGATCTTCAAATCAATCTTTCATATATTTCAACAGATTTCTTTGCTATATCACTCCAGAGATAATTCTTGATTACCCTCCGTGTATTCTCGCTCTTCTTTTTCCAAAGGTTTGGATTTGAAAGGAGTTTAATTATGGCATCTGCTATTGCATTAGAGTCTTTAGCCGGTACTTTTATTCCAACATCTTCAACATTTGGAATGCCGGAATGGGATGTAGTAACAATCGGAAGTCCATGTGCTATCGCCTCTAAAAGGGCGGTGCTCATAGTTCCGAAGAGGAGAGGCATAACACACACATCTGCCATGTGATAATATTTGGAAAGTTGCTCTCTAGGCATGAATCCCGCCAAGACAATGCCGCTTTCCTTTCTCTTTCGCTCTATGAGATTCTTGAACATATCATATTCAAATGGATGGATTCTTCCACATACTATCAAAATTGTCTCAGGAAATGTTTTTCTGATCTCTGCCATAGCTTCTACGAGATAACGGAACCCTTTCATCACATGTATAGTACTAGGGAAGAGGACAATTTTCATTTTTCCTGTGCTTTGGAGGGGTCTATTAAAATTACATTCTTCAGGTCTGACTCCATTAGGTATGATTTCTATCTGACTTGAATCAACGCCATAATAGTTGACTATGTTCTCCTTCACCACATCTGAGTTCGCTATGATGATATCTGTCTGATCATACTCTAACCTTTCCAATTCTGCTACTAAGGCGTAATATTTCAATAGGCGTTGATACTTTACCGTTTTAGGGTATTCGTCTTTGACAGCATCTAGTGCAAAAGCATATGTAGGATTCGATGTTTGAAATAAATACTTCCTCTCCTTTAAAAACAATGTTGTGGTATTGAAACAGTGCAAAATATCGTATTCTTCATCATCTATTAGTTTTGCAAACTCATGGCTAAATGCTATGGAATTGAATAAAGGAGCGAAGGTGGCGCCGTCAAGTATTGATTTTACTGGAACTTTTAATATGGAAAACTTAGCTTTCTTGTTTTCAGAACCAAGACAATAGAGATTAACATCAACCCCAATATCTGAAATCGCATTGAAGTATGCGACCATGTGTTTACTCAAACCGCTAAAGTCCCAGTCAAATCTCCAAGGCATTGCTGCAATAACTTTCATATATAACAAAAAGATTATTAAATTAAAAAAAATTGTGATAACTGTCCCATTACTTAAAACCTATTAGAGGATAATTAAATGGATAAAAAGAAGACTGCCGATTCGGGAACTAAGAAAAAGAAAAAATATATTAAACCCGATATAAAAAAGGTATGGAACGAGAACATCGGGATGACTGGAGTTTACCTTCTTGAAATGTAACTTCTTTTAAGATAAACTCGGAAATATTTCTTTCCTTTAAAGTAATAAAATTAAAATCATAAAATTAAAAATTAAAGAGGACACAATCTCTGAATTAAAATTTAAAAGGACATAATCTCTGAATTACAAAAATAGTGATAAAAAAATGATTTACAAAATAAGCTTTAATGGGAATAGGAACAAGCAAATTGAACAAGCTATTAAGGTTTTAACAAGTTGGATTGGGAAACCCGATTCAAATTCAAATAGAAGTTTTACATTTCTAACAATGCAAAATAATTCAGAAGAAATTGAAAACTTAAGTTTGGAGCAAGTCGATAATCTTAAAAAAAGAGATGATTTTTTAATTTCTTTTGATAAGAACGAAGTTCAAAATGAAGAAGGGGAGATTTTTCTTTTAGCAGTAGGCGACCGAGGTCTTGCAAATGGTATCTACTATCTATATATGAAACTAAGGGACTATCAGACACGAGATCCATTTTCTATTAATTGGAATGATTTTCAAACGCCGCATTTTGAAACGCGTGGTCTAGTCCTGAATTTTCCATTTAGCTTAGATGGATTATCCACCGACACCTGGAGTCTTTCCCAATGGAAAGAGTACTTGAATAGGATTCGTTCCTTTAACTACACATCGGTTGAATTTTTAATTGGTACGTGGATGCTATTCCATCCGGATATCGATGAATTGAAAAAGAATTCGTGGAGATATGATCTTTTTGAAGCAGTCTTTCAATATGCCGCAGAAATAGGTCTTGAAATTGTTTTACTGGTTGTTTTTAATCAGATCCACCCTGATTTATGGATTAAATATCCTGAGATCAGAGCGACTATCTGGGGCTATCAAGGAATTTCTTATTGTAGCCAAAAAGGAAAAGAAATTGGAGAAAAAATCCTTAAATATACTCTTAATAGATTTAAACATGTCCCGAGTAATTCTCTGTTTGCCTTCGAGGGTGGGGGATGCAATTGTGAGTCTTGTAGGAAAAATATTGTAGATCTTATTGTTAAATACTTGGAATTGATAAAAGAAAATGCCGAACCAGAGCGTCTCTTCTTTATCACATGGTTTGCCAATTTTAAGGAGAATTTTGAAACACCAGCGATTAAAGGGCTACGGGATAAGTTGTTTTCTAAGATTCCAAAGGATGTCAAGATCGCAGATGTAAATAGAAAAACTTTACAAATGGCTGCAGACCAAGGTTACGAGATATTTGATTTTATATTTTTTATAGATCCTGAAGCCGGTATGGAAAACCAAGCTATCTTTCCTAGACCTCATCTAAATTTGTTAAAAGAACGAATATTGGATTCAATTCAAGAATTTGGGTTGAGATTAAAAGGAGTTATTGGGTATAGGATAATACCTAAAGCTCGTTTTATTAATGATTATGCTCTTGGAAGATATCTTTGGAATCCTGAAATTGAAGTCGAGGATATCGTTAGCGAAATTGCGGGTTTGCTCTCATCATCTATTAAGGAAAAAGAACAAATTACAAATGCAATCCTATTACTTGAAGATTTTTGGAGACATTTGGATAAAAATAAATTAAAAGAATGTAAAAGAATCTTAAAAACGGTCACTAAACAACAAAAAAATGTACCAGAACCATTGAAAAGCATTCAAGAAACGATTATTATTTTAAATCTCCTCTTTAAATACTATTCCCTTGATTCTGAAAGACGAAAACAAGGAATTATTCAAAAAATTTTTCATCTAATGAAAGAGATGGACACTTTCCATTGCTATACTACTTATAAGGGGTGGGATTCTGTATCAATTGAAATAATAAAACAACGAGTACAATGGTGGACGGACCCTAAAAGCGGCCTTTTTAATCCAAAATCTTTACCATGGAACAGCCTATCAAAAGCAAAGTATCATTTAATTGATAACAAAAAAGATGTACTTCCCTGGATGACATTTTCAGAAATCGTGAGTTCCGCTAAGCTGGTAATATCGCAAAAACTCAAAAATTTTTTTAAGAAACTACGAAAAAAGAATTAGTTATCTAACTGCTTTTTTCATCTTTGGTTGTGGCTTTTAAATCAAAAAACTCTATTATCAAAGTATAGAATTGTATTAATGCTTTTTCTCCTTTTTCTGTTGTTAGATATTTAATTATACCAGTATCTTCGATTTGTTCAAGAAGATCTCTTGATTCTAGAAATTGGAGTGTAGTCTTGATAGTTTTCGTTTTTAAACGAATTTTTCGTAATAACCAAGTCTGACTCCGAGGTCTCCTCAGACATGATTCCAGGACTTCAGACCAGATCTCAAATTTGCTTCGTTTTGAAGAATTCATAACAACTACATCAAGAGAGTTATTTGGCTCATTCATCATCTTCTCCTCTAAAAGCTGCCCCTTCAGAGGTATCTTCTTCTAGATCCTGAGCCCATGTTTCTAATTTTGTGAATTTATCTTCCCATTTCTGAACATTCTTTTTTATTTTCATTAATGAGATGAATATGCAAAACCAAATAGCTAACATTATAAAATATAAAATGGCTAACACTGGTTCCAGTGGGAAATCAGTATTAGCAAGATCTGCAACGTTTGAAAATAAAAATAGTGTAAAAAAACCTAGATAGAGATGTGAAAAGAGATAATAAGTCAATAGTTGACTTAATGGTTTTTTTATATCTGAAGGATTAAAAACCGAAGATAAGGTATTAACGTATGAAGTAAGACCATAATATAAGGCGGAGGGGGCTCGTTCAATATTACGCAATGAGCGATTTGCTTTAACTAAAAACGAACTATGAAACCTTATTTGAAACCCTATTATAATAATCATTACAATTAATAAAATCATTTGTATTATAGAGTACGGACTAAGTGGAGTCGGTAAAGATGTAAATAGAGAGTAAATTAACAATATAGTAGCCAGCACGGAAGTAATCAGAAATATAACTAATAAGTTGAAGTGGATTCGAAATAATCGATTGTTGTGTTGAATTTTTTCAAATAAATTTTGTTGACTTTTAAGTAATTCATCGCTTTCTGGTTCCAAATTGTTCATAATATCACCATTAGAGATAATAGGGGACAGGGTATTTAAATTTGTAAGGATTTATGGTACCTAGGGACTTGAAGTCCCTATTTAGATATGAGTCGAGTTAAAGTAGATCTACAATTAGAGTAGACCATCCAAAATTCTTTGCGCCATATCCTTGCGCTGTAAAAGGATTATATTGTTCTCGAAATCCAGAAATTTTGATCATTTCAACCATCTTTTGAATAATTTCGGAGGCATAGTCATCAAATCCATGGTGTTGTAATCCCTTTACGATGTACCAGTTACAATTTAGCCAAGTCGGACCGCGCCAGAGAACCATGGAAGATCCTTTAGCTTTAAATTTCGATGATGATTTAGCAACACTTGGGATGGGATAGGACAACCAAAATTCATCTTCGTTCAAAAGATGCTCCTTCACGAGCGCATCTAATTTCTTACGCGTAATATCTAAACAGATTGGAAATAGGCCTGAAATTGTTATTTCTGGTAAGATGGTATCTTCAATCGAATGTATAGAATAAAAGAATTCAGTTTTATCATCCCAGCATTTCGTTTCCAATGCAATTTGAGCGGTTTTTGCACGAGAACGATACACATCCCCTTGATCCCTTTGATCAAGCGAGTCACAGAGATTTGCTAAGGAAACTAAATTCAAAATGTAAATTACATTGAATGCTACATCTTTGACTAAAAATAAATCCAATTCTTTAATCCGTTCAATATCCCAATCAACTTTATTATACTGCTTAATTACTTTAATAATAAAGAGGCTCGCCCGCCACGCAAAGAACCGTTTAATTTTATGAATGTGGTCCCATATGGGCAAAAGATCCATTCCAGTTTCCCAGGGATGCACAACAGAAACCAGACCATCTCCAGAGATTCGTTCATTTCGTTCGAGATGGAGCCAGTCAAAATAGCGTTTAAGAGGATTAATCATATGCGCGAGAAAATTTTTATCTTGAGTTTTAAGAAAAACTGCTTCCACGGCTTGTGCAATCACAGGGGGCTGGGTTATGTAACTGCGGTTTTTTTCAGGCCATAATCGCCCAAAAAGCCAATCGCTTAGTCGTGGGAGAAGCCCTGATGCAGATTTCCAGTAATTCATATGCGGAAGCATCCCGTTTTCAAACTGATTTGCTACTAAACTTATTAATTCTTTTTTCGCATTCTCGGGATCAAAATAGGTCCAAATTATTGCGTGGAATGAACTGTCCCACAGCCATTGATGCTGGTAGGTGCCAGTACTAGGACAGGTATAGAAGAAATTTTCTCCCGCTACTAAATTACCCTCTAAAACGGCGCGTGCTTTTTCCTTCACTTCATTAATTTCCATAAATTCAGCCGCTCCCAACTGACTTCTCATAACTTATTTTATTTCCTCTAGCTGTGCTTGGCGTTTGGCAAGGAAGATTGAACTCGAAAGAATGAGAATCACACCACCAATCATGAAGGGCAAGGAATAGACTTTTGGTGGCGCCCACATGAAAATCGCAAAATATATAAAAATCGGACCGATCTGCATAGGTCCATTCTGAACAGGAATTAATTTACTCACTTCTCCATATAGGTAGGCCTGTTGAATCTTAAAAATACCCATAACGTTTCCTATTATTATGATTATGCAAGTTATAGCAAATAGTATGAGATACCGCCCTGATCCAAAAACGGGCCCAAAGAGCCCCATCACAAAGGCGACCCATAGATTCTGCATGGCAAACATAGAACCCGAATAGACAGCCAAAAGAATCCCCCTGTATTTTTCACGCGTCTTCTGGAGTATCTGACAAGAAATTGAAATACCAACAAACGTTAGAGTAAAAACTATGGCCCGGATGAGAAACCCTATATTTGAAAATATTGAAGTATCTACAATTTTAATTTCCAATTCGCTAAATCCGAGAAGAGCTATCCCGCCTATCATCAATAAAATTCCTAGAACATCATGTTTAGTCACCTCCTCATTCAATAACTTAATAGAGCCGATGGTTAGGATTATCAAGCCTGAGGCAGCTAAACCGGGGACTAACGCTGCTCCTACTCCCCACTGCGGCGTATTAGCGAGAAAGAATAAGGCAGCTGCAAGAATCACGCCTATAATAATGCCTGAGAGCCACAATGGCTTTTTGAATAACCCCTTGCCAATTTTTTTTTCTTCTTCAGGTAAATCATTTATTGCCTTTTTTTGCATCAACATGCCGACGTTGGAAACTACCCCCGCTGCGATTGCGATAAAAATTCCTAATAAGTAACTCAAATCTTTCACATCTACAATTTTGATCTTGTAATTATAAGTAATAGGGTATAACCTTAGATGTAACCCATGAAACTCCATTAGATGAGAAAATTGACCCTTCGAAAATAATTTCACGAGGAATCGGAAGAAATACACGATATGAAAGATAAAATTATTTATTTAACCCGATATTTTTCAATAATCGCCCAATTTAATTCGACACCAAGCCCCGGACCTTGGGGGATTTCAATATATCCCCGTTTATCTATTAAAAGGGGTTTAGTGAGTATTGCATCTCTCACATCAGCAGTCCAACATGGCGGGGCATGCGGGAATTCGAGCCAAGAACAATTGGGGATAGCGCCTATTAACTGCAAGGTTCCTGCGATTGCCAGTCCGCTATTCCAAGCATGGGGTACAAGGTCCTTACAGAAGGCTTCGCACATTCCAGCAATTTTTCGACATTCAAGAATTCCTCCTGAGAAGGTGATATCCGCTTGAATTATATCGTAGACATCGTTTACGAGCAAATCGCGGTAGAAGAAAATGTCGTTTCCTAGCTCGCCACCAGCTACAGGGGTTTCAATAGTGTTTCTTAATTCTTTTATACCTTGGACATTTTTTTCGCGTAAGGGCTCCTCGAGCCAAGCAGCATCTATTTTATCTAGAGCTTTGCCGAATTTTATTGCAGTCTTTACGCTCCAAAATGGTGGTAAACTACCCCAAGCTTGATTAGCATCCACCATTATAGCGATATCATCTCCAACAGCGTCTCGGACGGCTTGAACAACCTCTATATCTTTGGAAATCTTTTTCCTTCGTGCTCTCAGCTTAATCCCTTTGAAGCCCATTTCAACAGCATCCTGGGCGTCTTTGACCATTTTCGTGGCGGATTTCAACTCAGCAGTGGAACAATATGCCTTAACTTTATTTTGAAAGCCACCTAGCAATCGATAAACAGGTTGTTTGCATATTTTCCCGATCAAATCCCATAACGCCAATTCGAGACCATATGGACGGGGACCTAATTCTCCTTCGGTCCGGAAAATTTTCATTATCTTTTCGACCCCGAACGGTTCGCCAATCAACCCTGATATTACCGGGATAGAAACTCGGTCGAGGAATGGGCGGATATTTTGCCCAATTCCCGTCCCAAGACCGTATCCTTCGAGCCCATCTTCGGTCGTAATCTTAATGATTCCAATTGTAGAACTCGTCAACGTGATTCCAGGTATCCATGATGGTTTTAAACCGGGTTTCGGTAATGGAATCTCGAC
>JABXJU010000180.1 GCA_013375405.1 Candidatus Helarchaeota archaeon | reverse complement strand
CTACAGGGGATCTTACTAGTCTTTGACTTAACTCGTAAGAAATCCATGGATAAATTAAAAGATTGGATTCTGGAAGCTGCTAAAAACGCAGGCGGTACAATAAAAGCATTTTATCTGATAGGTAATAAGAGTGATTTACCTGAAAGAGAAGTAAATATGCAAGAAGCCCAAGAATTCGCAACTTTTCTAGCTGATAGACTAAAATTTCCGATTCCTTATATTGAAACTTCCGCTAAGACCGGTGAAAATATAAAATTTCTATTTTTAGATCTTTGTCGATATCTCCTCATGAAGGAGGGCCTTGAAATTCCAGAGATATCAAAAGAAGGTGAAGAAGTACCACCACCTGGGGAACCGGCTGAAACTGCAGAAACCATGGAGGCTAAAAGTATTCCTGAATCCTCTGGTACTTCAGTAACTGATAGTGGATTATCAGACCGTGTTTCTGTACTAGAGAAAAAAGTGAACCAACTTGAAGAAATTATTAAAAAAATTGCCCAACTTCTTAAAGATTCTCTCTAAAAATCTTCCTTTTTTTATTACTGCTTAATATAATTGATTTATTTAGGCTTTTTAGAAAGCAAATCTTTTATATCAAATAATTTTTTTAATACAAGTTCTTCGTCAGAGAGCGGCAAATCCTTAATAGTAGCGGTCCTTTTAGTAGCTGGTGGGCGTGGGGGTGGCTGATAAGGTTGGGAAGGAATTGTGTCAAGAATTTGGGGAACTGATGGAATTTTTAAAGTAGGTTTAATCGGTTTGGGCAGAGAAATTGGTGTAATTTTAGGAGGTATGGGCACTTTCGGCACTTTAAAATCTAATTCACCGGATAATTCCATGATAAATTGGTTCAAAGTTGTCTCAAGTAAATCTGCTTTTTCAAAATGATGAAGTTCTCGTAGTTTAGCAATAATATATTGCAAATCATTGACTGCTTCTTCAGTTTTGCCTTGAAGAAGACGTCTCCTTACTTTTTTCTCAAGCGCCCCAATAAACCGTAAAACTTGCTCTGAGCTAGCCATCTCGCGATCAATTGGTTGAGCTAAGTATTGTGCTTCCTCATCTTCCATGTTAAATTCTTTAAGAAGACGCCTTAATTGATTTTCAAGATTCCTAACATTTTCCATAGCTCCAATACTTTTGTATCCTTCAATAATTTCTTTTAATATATACACTGCGTTTTTATTTTCCCCATTTAAAAGTAATCGTTTGAATCGTTGTTCAAGGCTTCTTAAGTAACTGATTTTTTGTTGAAACTCGGTCTTAGTATCCATTTTAGCTCATTATATGAAATTCTTATACTTCTCACTAAAATAATGTAAAGTTTCTAAAATAAAAAAGTCCCTTTTCTTAAATCACAGTTTTTTTGAAATGAAAAACGATGTGAGCGAGTACATATGAGATAAATCCAAATAGAAAAATGGCAAATAAAGCGAGCTTTTTTGATTATTTTCGCATTCGGATTAAACAATCACAACCCGAAATTGCCCCTATGTAAATTTTGTTGCCCTTTTATAAAAAGTAAGATTTATAATCCTTAAGATTAATTGTATAAGTATGGACTTAAATTCCATCATCTATGATTTAGAAAATGATCGAATTAACTTTGAGGATAAACTTTCCCTTATGTTTATGATTATTGGCGCAGTTTTCTTGGTTCTGATTGTCCTATCACTTTTTTCTAATTTACTTAACTTTGAACAAGTGGAATTTACCACACCTTTCTTCTAATTATTAGAGGTTACGAGTTATATACTCGTCACCATCAATAATGACTCGGATTTGATAGTGATCCTTTTGATTATCCAATTGAACTTTCTCAATTACCTCGAAGGGAGTTAAGACCATCGCAGATAAACCGCCACTATGCTCTGCTCTAATTTCTAGTTCTATTAAATTTTCTTTAATACTATAGGTCTGCTGCTTTACTTTCCATCCACTATTCCTAAATAATCCTTTCACCTTAATAATTAAATTTTTATTATTTTTCCAATCTTTCTGATTCATAATTACTAATTTAACCTCTAACGGTCTTGATTTCTTTTTTGGTGGCACTATTTTCACTCCATCTTTAACTTCTGTTAAAATAGTGAATCAACAAATATAAATAATGAATTGTGATATCTGGTGTCATGATTCTTTTTAATGCATTTATCGCCCTATTTGTTATGTCTTTCCTCATGGTTCTCATTTTTTTATTGTTAAATACTTCAGAAACTTATGTTAAGCTTGCATCACAATGGAGTATCGTTTTAGGGCTTACTCTATTATTAAAAATACCAGTACGATTTTTACGTAGGATTTCACCGCCTCATCATCTTATTACATGGAATATCGAAAGAAATCCACCCGATTGGCTTCTTGAAGAAGTCATTCAAGCAAAAAATCGGATATCTTGGGAAGATCGCGCCCGATTTTGGTACTTAATTTTGAGTTACGGCACGAAATCAGTTCATAAAATTGTAGGTCCTAAATTTTTACCACATTTATTCGCCCAATTTTTTCGTATTACCCTTCGAAGAATGAAAAATATATTGATAGACTTCAATCGTTCTACGACTTTATTTTCCCGAAATCCAATTATTTCCTATTTACATTTTGCTGGGAGTATTTCCGGGGGTGCCTTAAACTGGATTTTCGAATCAGTCTATCGCACACCATTTGTAGAAGCCATGAAAGATGCTGCCAGAAAATTTGGACACCATGAAGCACTTCAGCTAAAAAGTACTGGTTTATACCATGGAAATAGCGTAAAAACATTAATGTCTATGATTATGTACATATATGTTGTCTATGGGCTCGTTAGTTGGATGCGATATTGTTATCCCAGTGTGGAACCTATTGTTGAAGCTACCGACGAATATTCTATCGTCCGATTTTGCCAAGGACCGTTTGAATGTCCCCATCGTGGGTTGAAATATCCTGCTTTTTGTAAATCTTTCGTCACATGGGAAGCTGCCTTAGCAGAAACTATTAATCCTAACTTAACTGCGTTTGCCTCAAAAAGAGCCATTGCAGGAGACGAAGGTTGTGAAGTAACCGTTCTTTTCAAACATAAACTGAAAGAATAGAATCATGCACGTGGTGGTTTTGGTTTCTCCCATTTCTGGTCTTTGCTTATTTCTAATTCCATCACTCGAAACTTTTCTTTAAATCCGACTTTTTCATATAATTTTATAGCCCCAACAGCTTCCTTTCTCACATTAATCCGCACTGTATTTACTCCACGCCGTCCCAAATGCATTACTGCCTTTTGAATAAGTAATTCTCCGATTCCTTGCCCACGATAATCTTCATCGACAATTACACTACTTATATATCCAAAATTACCGCCCTCTCGCCCCCTCAACTCGGCAAAGCTCATCCCTACTACTCTCTCATCTTCAATTGCAATAAACATCCCTTCTTGTTGGCTCTTTCTGGCGAGAAGTGAAGTCTTCCACCGGAACTCATTGAATTTTTCCCCCATTAGTTCCGTTAACTTTTTCATGAGTTCGGTTGCCGTGTTATAATCCTTATCGGTATATTCTCGTACCGTTATCATTTTGCTTTCACCCTAACTTACTTTAATTAAAATGTCGCGGTTCCTGATTTAATAAATTTTTGTCTGATAAAATATCTTTTTGTAGAATAAACATTTAAAACCGATATATATCTTAATAATAATCACATTTCAATGGTGAAAATTATGCCAAATATTTTGAATCGCCTAGAAATTGAAATAGAGAAAAAAGTTTTCAGTTTCCTCCTCGTATTTTTCATTATTTTCTTTGGAATTGATGTGGTTTCAGTAATTATGATTGAAATTGAAAGAGGTGGATTTTGGATTCTTTTCTGGTACCTCATTCCATTGTTTATTACTTTACTATTTTCTGGTTTAATCGTAGACAATCGGCGACGGGCTTGGTTTCTTATTCTATTAATTCCGGAAGGATTATTAACACTGGTACTTGCATTTGTTATCAATGATACTGTAGCTCTATCAATCTTATGGGTTTTTCTTGGGATTATATCAGGTTTTACTATTACAGCCATGTTAGCATTTTTTGCAGATGTCACAAAAATGGAACAACGTGGAAAAATTGCTGGTTTAATTAGCGGAATTGCATGGATTATATCTGCTATCGTTCTCTCTTGGCATAGCTCCACGATTTTTGCACCAAATATCTTAATGGTCGCGTTTGGGATCATAAAATTAATCGGTGCTGGTATAGCTATATACATTCTCATCGCGAAAACTGACGAGACTATTGCACCAGTAATGAAAAGCGAATCAACAGATGAAGGTTTCCTGCAAAGTATTGTTTCAACTTATAACTTTCTTTGGGGAAATCAAAAATTTCGCACATATCTCATTGCATTCATGCTGATTTGGCTTACACAAGGAATTTTCCTGCCTATTGGAGGATTTGGCCAAACATCTTATCCATATTATCAAGAAATCGCAAGTATCGGCTTCGCAGCTGGGGGACTTTTCCTTGTTGTAAGTGGCTTCCTTCTAGATAAAGGACGCAAACAAGTGCTGGTCTATGGCGCAATTCTTGGTACTATTTCTTTTCTATCATATTATTTCCCAATTGGAGCTGTTTTTCTAGCTGGACTTCCTATATTAATAACCACTATTATAATAGTTTTAGGAGACATTTCACCACAGGATGAGAGAGGGCGCTATTACTCTGTCTTTCTATCATTAAACCTAGTTGCATTTTTCATTGGCTTTTTCATTGGTTATGGATTAGGTGGCGGATACCACGTAGGTGGGTCGCCATGGGTTGCGCTTACTTGCTTAATTATTACTGGTATCGGGCTGCTCTTAATTTATTTATGGGGTAAAGAATCAAATCTCGAAGAAGTATCTTTCCCACCAAGTGAACCCTCTCCAGCCCCCTCTCTTTTCGAATCCTCTCTCTCGGAAGATTTTTCAATGGAAAATTCTTAATAATCTCTTTTTTTTTAAATGAACTGAGACTTAAATGAAGAGGTCGGCGATCGAATAATGCCTGAGATGAAAGTAATTAATTTTGAAGATGTTGTTCCTATTGAAATGCTCCCCGGAATCTACCGTCACACTCTTGTTCATAATGACCAAGTCATGTTAGTTTATTTTGATTTAAGAAAAGATGCAAATCTTCCAATGCACTCCCATCCCCATACTCAAATGGGTTACGTTGTCAAAGGAAAGCTCGACTTTTATATCTATGGGAAAACTTACCAATTGAAAGCTGGCGATAGTTATTTCGCTCCCTCCAATGCTGAACATGGCGCAAAAGTTATTGAAAATTGTATAGTAATTGATGTATTTAATCCTGCAAGAGAAGATTATAAATGAATCAAAAGGCTCACGAGCTAGTATTTCCTAAATTTCATCATTATAAACCCAAACCTCATCATCCTGATTGGGACGAGATGCATCGTGAAGCTGGGCGCATAGCACTAAAGATTGCTAGAAATATTTCGCATAATATGACTCCGCTATCAGGTACTTTTTTCCAGAAGAGAAAAATACTTGCCCTTTTAAAAACATTAAGGGCGTTATTTATTAATAAAAGACGAATGGCGAAAGGAAGCCACAATTTCATCCCAATTTTCTATATTTGGACTATGACAAACCAGTGCAACTTCCTATGTTCTTATTGTAGCAATCACAGAGGCGGAAAATATCCAACCCTTTATCGAGAGGGCCTCAATAAGAATTTAACAACAGAACAGGGAAAGCGCTTAATCAAAATTATGAAGGGTAGCTCAGCTATCTATTTCTGTGGCGGAGAACCCACGCTTCACAAAGATCTACCTGAACTGCTAGATTATTCTACAAAATTAAATATGTTCAATATGATAAACACAAACGGGTCATTAATTGGAGATTTACTCCTTGAACCCCGATATAAAAATTTCCTCGCACAAATGGATGTAATAATTATCTCACTTGATTCTCTCAGCATTCCCAAATTATCGAAGCTGTATGAAGTCAAGGATAGGACTTCTCGAAAAGTTTTGAGGAATATTCTAACTTTAAGAATCCTCCAAAATTTTGTTCAATTTAAATTAGTAGCAAATACTGTTATTACGAGAGATACAATAGAGGATTCTTTCGACATCTTGGATTGGTGTTGTGATTTAGGTATTTGTTTCTCTCCCGTTTCTGCTAATATCGGGCATGAACCCGATCACGAATTAATTAAAAATCCCAGATATCAAGAGCTAGTGGATAAAATCCTCGAGCGGGCGAAGCAGGGATATCCGATGATTGCTTCGGTAAAAATGCTTGATCAAGTACTAAGGGCCACAGATATTCATTGTTATCCAACGGTTTTCGATCATATTGATTATAATGGTGAATTATTTTGGCCTTGCAAAGCATACTCAATCCCTGCTATGGTTAATGTTCTGAACTATAAGAATGTCAATGAAGTGCATAAGGCTGCAGAAAAGCTAATTAATCCTATAGATTTCCACGGGGACGGAAAAAATCAATGTAAAGGACATTGCGCTTGGATGCAAGATGTAGTAACAGACACGTACGGCAAGGCTTTACTTGGTCTATTCGATAGTGGTATATTTAATGAAATTCGAAGCCTCATAGGCTAAAATAACAATTTTATCTTTAATCCTAAATTGTTAAAATAGTGAAATAAATGATAAATAGCGAAAAATCTCCTGAAAGATTGCTCAAATTTCCACCAACTACACCAGAACAGCGATTAATCTGGGAAACCTTGTTCTTATTTGTAATCATTGTGACAGTTGGCATATTTGGCCAATTGGCAAGCACGAATGTACTCTACACAATCATTATCACTGTAGTTTTCGGAATAAATTTAATCATCAGATTTATTTTAGTCAATGAGAAAGGTGATTGGCTTTTTTTTATATTAGGAGTTTTAGCTGGAGGTGGCAATGATTTGATGTCAATGATCAACGGAGTATATCGATATAATTCTAAGACCATAATTCCAATCCTTGATGGTTTATTGCCGCTTTGGATGATTCTATTTTGGGGCCAAATTTTCCTAATATTTCGGAAAATCTTTCATATTAAATGGTTTAAAGGTAAAGAATTTCAAAAAGATGGATCTTTTGTTAAAGGATGGGTTGACATTCAGCTAATCATTGATCTTATCATTCTAATATCTCTCAGAATTATTATTTATAATATCTCAAAGGATATTTTACTATCCACAATTATTTATGCCAGTTTAATTCTAGTTCGGTTTATTATTTTTCGTCCCAAAAAGAATGAACTATTTATCATCACAATTTTACCTTATGCGTTTCTATTTGAAGGATTGATGGTATCCTTTGGGCTTTATGAATATGATATTGCCGTCTTTCTAGGAATGCCCATCTGGCTTTTCTTATGGTGGATTTTCTTAGTCCCAATCGTCCTAAAAGAAGTTTTTGACCGGTTTGAATATTATTTTAAAAATAAAAGTTAATTACAAAGACTTTCCTAATTACACTTAGATCGTCTCTTTCTTCACAAAATTCCAAAAAGCCTTTGTTAATTGGCTTTCAGTTCTATCTTCTTGTTTTTTTTTCACAAGATATAACTTTCGTGCAGTAGAGATATTCAGGAGTTTCAAACATTTGACAAGCCCTGTTTTCTCTAATTTGGAAGCGGCAATAGACGAAACTAGACTTATTCCTAGGCCTTCTGAAATCGCTGTAAGAATGGATTCAGTCGTATTTAATTCACCCACAATTTCTAAATCTCCAATTTTGATTCCTGCGGTTTTAAGGATTTTTTCACTCTCCTTTCTTGTACCAGAGGTTTTTTCTCGGAAAATGTAGCTATATTTCGAAATATCCTTAAGATTATCTAAACCTTTCTTTACTAGTTCATGATCTTTGGGAACAACAAGAACCAATTCTTCTTCTGCAAGCGTCTTGAAATCAAACTTTTCACTTTCGTCTAAACTACCGACTGCAGCCAAATCCACAATTCCTTCTCTTAATCTGTTTAAACTTATCTCAGAATCATTTACTTCAATCTCGAATTCAATGTTAGGATATTTTTTCTTAAATTGGATGATATATTTCGGGAGGATATGTTCCCCAGGTATGGTAGAGCTACTGATTCTCAATATTCCTTTAATTTCTCCTAACGACCTGGCAATTTCCATTTTAGCCATTTTTACGTTATCTAGAATATTATCACAGTATTTTTTCAGAATTTTTCCCTCATCTGTCAATTGGACTCCCTTTATGCTCCTCTCGAATAGTTTAGCTCCAAAATATTTTTCTAAAACTTCAATTTGCTGACTAATTGCACTCTGACTTAGATTTAAATTCAGAGCCGTTTTTGAAAAGCTACCAAATTCTACAATTTTGGTGAATATCTCTAAGAAATGAAGGTTCAATGTCATCTTTACTACCTTCTGCTTTTATTTAGAAAAGGAAATAATATATATAAGTTTTTTTAATGATTATCATTACCTTTTCTGATAAATTTATATAACCATATATCTTTTCCTCAATCAACAACTATTAGAACAAATAACAGACATAATGGAGGCAATTTTTGTGTCAAAAATGGCTATAATGATTTTTGAAGGTCCCTATGGTCGCGAGAAAACTTACACTGCCCTGAGATTTGCATTAACGGCATTACTAGATGAACATGAAGTAACTGTAATCTTAATTCAAGATGGCGTTTTTACTGGCAAAAAGGCCCAAAATCCTGCTGATTATCCAAATCTTTTGGAATATTTAGAAAACGCCATTGAAGAAGGATTAAAGGTAATCGCTTGTGGAGTCTGCTGTAATGCAAGAGGTATAAAACAAGAGGATCTAGTAAACAAGATTACAATTGTGGGGATGCATGAAATTGTAGAAGCGGTAGCTGAAAGTAATCAGACTATTACATTCTAGAGGGATGCAATGAAGGCAGATGAATTCATTGATGTGACGGGGAAAACCTGTCCTATGCCAGTACTTCTCACTAAAAAGAAAATCAGGACTGTAGAATCAGGAAAAATTCTAGAAATTGTCGGCGATTTTCCGCCAGCTAAGAACAATATTGAGAATTTCCTTAATACGAATGGGCATGAAGTCGTAGAAATTCAAGAAGAAGGTGGTATTTACCACATTTTTACAAAAATTAAAGGCTAATAAACCTAATTCCTATTTCTTATTTAGCTATAACCTACGTTCAATTAAAAAAAGAAAGAATTAAATCTGTTTGAACAATTTTCCGAGTGCTCTTGATACAATATATTCCTGCATTTGACGCGTGCCACCGACAACCTCCTGAATTCTAGAGACGCCAAGTAA
>JABXJU010000179.1 GCA_013375405.1 Candidatus Helarchaeota archaeon | reverse complement strand
AATACCATCCAATACTCTTCCCCCTTAGTATTGATGAATATCCATCAGATTACATTGAGGCAACGGCGGTGTTTATGCATGAGTTTGAAAAGAAAAGCGCTCGATTCACTTGGTATCTTGAAAGATATGCTTTTAGATTTCTTAAGACTATCACATGGCTATGCTTTAGGGTTGATCTCTATAATCATCCTTGGATTTCTCTTTGAATTAGCAGGTTGGTGGTATCTGATGCTTTTAGCTGGTGGACTCGGTGGTTTTTTTATGAAAAAAAATGGCCTCCTAAGTTTTGTAATAGGATTCATCGGGATAGCTTTGGTTTGGTCCATGTTTTTCATTTATTTCATGATCATTGGCCCAATATTTGAACTAACAGCCCTCATTACATCACTCCTTGGGTTTCTTGAAGCCGTCCCCAATGTTTTAATTCTCATTACTGTTGTTATTGGAGGCCTCCTCGGTGGCTTAGGTGCTGTCAATGGAACCTATATTGCTAATCTGATATATGATCGCAAAACTCCTTCAAAAGAGCTTAAACTTGATTCCAAAAAATCGCCCAATAAATAAAACCATAGGAGGCGTTAGAATAGAAAGGTCTGAATTAATTCGATTGTCAATAGGATCAATTGGAATGGCCTTGAGCTACAATGTTCTTACAATGAACCTACAAGATTATTTGCAGAAAACTGCATTTTCGGGTAATCCAAATCTGGCATGGCTTCATGCATTTACTGTAATAACCATCGCATTTGGAATAGGTGCGTTTACTTTTTTATTTGCTGGATGGCTCTCTGATAAAACTTACACGCGTTGGGGAAGACGTCCATATTTATTATTTGCCATTCCTGGAGCTATTGCCCTAATTCTATTGGGGCTAAACTATATCTCCTTACCATTTGCTTCCATATTTATTCTTCTTTCATGCCTAGCAACAACATATATGGTAACATATCGTCTAATGTATACTTCATATTTTGCCCTTTATCAGGATCTGACCAAGCCGGAGGATCGAGTTAAAACAACAGTTACTTTTAATATATTTGGATTGGTTGGCATTGGTATAGCAATAGTTATACCTCTTTTTGACCCCGCAACTGATTCTAATTATTTTGCTATAACCCTCATTTGTAGTCTTGTTTATATTGCAACCGTTCTATTTGTATTTTTCTTTGGTCCCAAGGAAAAATTAGACCGAATTCAAAAGGTAGAGAATCCAAGTGTGTTAAGTTCTATTGGGCAAACCTTCAAAGATAAGAATTTTAAAAATTACGCCCTCGCATCTTTTTTTGCCTCTTTCACTTTTTCGATGATGATGTTTATTTTAAAACCCTTTCTCGATTGGAAGTTAAATCCCAGCACGGTTGATAGAACACCCCGTCCTGTAACAATACCTATCGATTTTATGGTTCTTCTTGCATGTATGCTTCCTCTTGCACTGCTTTTATTTTATTTCAGCAACTATGCAGCGAAAAGGTGGGGAAAACTTAGACTTTTCAAATGGATTTTAATATTTAGCTTCCTTACCTTTCCATTTGGAATTTTTTTGACGAATCAAGGGAGCCCTATATCCCTCATAATTCAATTATTTATTGTAACCTCGTTCGTTATATTTGTAATAGTAATTATCCTAAGTTTGCAAAATGCAATATTAATGGATATTACTCCAAAGGGTAAAGAAGCGACTTATACTGGAGTATTCTTCTTCATGGTGGTTGCTCCTTTTCCGTTAGCATCCCAGCTTGCTGGAGTGCTTCTCGCTGTATTCAATTATGACGTTGCTGGCTTTTGGCTCGGTAATAATACCGGTAGTGATTTTGCCTATGCCCTTATGATGATATTCATGGCAATTGCTCTCTTCATTAGCTGGTTATTCTTACGCCGTGTCAAGTATGAAGAAGTAATAGAGTAATAAATTTATTCCATTGAACAAGATGTCGATACAATCTGCCAGCTCTAAAAAGGGAATTCTCTCACTCATCGCTGCTGGACTTCTTTGGGGTACTTCTTTTTTACTTGTTGATAACACCGTTGACCAATTGAACCAAGTCTATGAAGGAGCGGGATATGCGATCAGTTTATTTGCTCGTCTTTTTTTTGCATTTCTTTCTTCACTCATTATTTTTACCGTGTTCAATATAAAAATGATTAAATCACAGCTTTTTTATTTCAAGCGCAAGAACGTGTATATCTTGACGCTAATTAATGCAGGAGGGTATATTTTTCAATTTCTGGCTGCTAGCTTCACAGAATCAGCCAGATTAGCGCTATTAGTGAATGCAAGTATAATTCTTGTACCGATATTATCGTATTTGTGGTTGCATGAATCCATGAACTATAGAAAGATTAGTGGAATTCTAATCGGAGTAATAGGCTTAGGGCTTGTTACTAGGGCGAGTTTAGAGGGCGAGTTAGTTGGAAATCTCATCAGTTTACTTGGAGGTATTTGTTGGGCTCTCTACATCGTATTAGGGCGTAAAGTATTAGCACAAGAGGATACTGAATATACTTCACTGAATTTATCGCTTACGACAACGGTTCTAACATTCGTATTCTTAATTCCTTTATTATTTATTTACTACACTCCATTTACTACTGCTTTTACAATTCCCTCCTTTCCGTGGTGGGAATTAGTCTATTTAGGGATCGTTTGTACCACTATCGCCTATTCACTTTATTATATCGGTCTAAAATCAGTTAGCGCAACAAAAACGACGTATATTCTCTTATTGGAAACCGTTTTAGGCGTATTTTTAGGAATTATTCTGGGGGCTGAAATTTTCACAATATTTACCGTAATAGGTGCGGCTCTTATTTTTGCATCCATAATCATTATTAACGTATCTTAATTCGAATCAGAATTCTCGGTTTTCTCAGTTGCCCCCTCTGGTGAAAATGCCGTAAGAAGAAAAATACCAACAACGATAATTGCAATTCCAATCCATTGAAGGATTTTTACTTGCTCATTAAAAGTGAAGATGGCTATCACAGTAGGAAGCAAAATACTCATAGCAGTGAAACTTGGGACTACGACGACTGCATCCGCTTTTAAAAATCCGAAGTTAGTCATGATAAGGGTAGCTGCAGCAAAACCAAACATAATGAACAGAAAATATCCATATTCAGGAATCCAGGTTATTCGTTTGGTTAAGGTCTGAAAACACATAAAAGCTCCAGCAAACGAACCGAAAATTATTCCAGCAGCTCTATAATTATTGAACTTAGAATAGAGCCCAATTATAGTAAAAAATCCCATTATCACACATAGAGAAATTAAGAAAAATATCCAACCCTGGGCATACCAGTATTCAAAATTAGGCTTCGCTTCAGGGCCAGGCATGAAGATAGCTGTTAAAATTAAACCAGCAACAATTAAACTGATGCCATATGACTTAACTCGATCGATTGGCTCTTTTAAAATGAAGTATGAAAAAAAACACAAAATGAGAAGGCCCAATCCCTCAAAGGGAGCAATAACTGAAATGGGTGCAAAATCTAATGCAAATAAATGAATCGCCATAAATGAGCCAGTTAGGGCCAGCCCGCCAGCCCAAACCCCTGTATGTTTCTCCTTTTCACCTTTTGTCGCCCCATCCGCCGTAAAACCAACAATAGCATACTTTTGAATCCCTTTTCCTATATACAAACACGCGTAAGCTATCACCGCCAATAAAATTCCTAAAGGAATATTCCATTCGTCCGTCAAATTACCACACCAGCTAACTTATAATTAAAGATTTAATTGTTCTCTTTAACCTGATCATGAACTAATATCTGGTGAAATAGATGGATAAATCAATTCCTATCTATAAAAATATATCAAAATCCTTTGAGGAAAGGGCTTGCGATTTAGTTTCCCGAATGACTCTGAAAGAAAAGGTATCCCAAACGCTAAATCGAGCGAAAGCCATCCCTAGATTAGGAATTCCCGCATACGATTGGTGGAATGAATGTTTACATGGTGTAGCCAATGCAGGCATTGCAACAGTTTTTCCCCAAGCAATTGGGATGGCGGCTACCTTTAATCGAGAACTTATTTTTGATGTGGCGAAGATTATCTCTGATGAAGCACGCGCAAAGTATCATGAGGGACTTAGAACAGGAGGTTTTGTTAGAAAAGCCACTTTAAGTATAGTAAGCTCATTTTATGATCCACCACCAAATGGACTGACCTTTTGGAGTCCGAATATTAATATATTTCGAGATCCCAGATGGGGTCGTGGTCAGGAAACGTACGGTGAGGACCCCTATTTAACGGCAGAGCTAGCAATTGCCTTTGTTAAGGGATTGCAAGGCAATCATCCGAAATATCTGAAAGTGGTATCTACACCAAAGCACTTTGCAGTGTATAATGGACCTGAAAAAGGCCGGTTTTCATTTGATGCCAGAGTTAGCATAAAAGACCTTCGTGAAACATATCTGTACGCCTTTAAAGAGTGTGTCAAGGAAGCGAAAGCAGCTTCTGTCATGGGTGCCTATAACCGTCTCAATGGTATTCCTTGTTGCGCAAATAAATTTTTATTACAAAATTTACTGCGTGATGAATGGGGATTCGATGGCTATGTCGTATCTGATTGTGGCGCCATAATGTGGAACCGTTTTCGCCATAAATTTTTTGGTTCACTTGCTCAATCGGCCGCATGGAGTGTCAAAAATGGCTGTGATTTGAATTGTGGATTTGCCTATAAATTTTTGGTACGCGCTGTTAAATGGGGGTATCTTACAGAAGACGAAATTGATCGTGCCGTCCTCAGATTAATGAAAGCAAGGTTTCAACTTGGAATGTTCGATCCATCTAAAGAGGTCCCTTATGCTTCGATACCTTTTGAACTAAATGATTGTCCTGCCCACCGGGAAATGGCGCTGCGGACTGCAAGGGAATCTATTGTCTTATTAAAAAATCAAGATAATTTCTTACCTTTGGATAAAAATATTAAAACTATTGCTGTCATTGGACCCAACGCCGATTCTAAGAAAGTGTTGTTAGGTAATTATAATGGAACTCCCTCGAAATCTGTTACGTTGCTTGAAGGAATTAAGAACAACGTCCCTTCCACTACGAAAGTTCTCTATACCAAAGGATGCAAAGTAAGACGAAAGATCCTCAGGGGCTTTTCAAGAGCTCTAAAGATTGCTAAACAAGCAGACCTAGTCTTTATGTGCATGGGTCTTAATCAGAGCATGGAAATGGAAGATATGGTCTTTACTCCCTACCCTGATAGGTTGACTATTGAATTGCCTCTGCATCAACGAAAACTGGTACAAGCAATCCATTCGTTTGGAAAACCTCTCATATTAGTTTTAATGAGTGGAAGTCCAATAGCAGTCCCTTGGGCCGATAGACATCTTCCCGCAATAATTCAAGCCTGGTATCCCGGTGAAGAAGGGGGTACCGCAATTGCCGATGTAATATTCGGAGATTACTCTCCGGCAGGACGATTACCTATTACCGTCTATAAATCCACGGCCGACTTACCGCCTATTACTGATGTTCGTATGAAAGGAAGAACTTACCGATATCTCGAAACCGAACCCCTCTATCCCTTTGGGTACGGGCTCAGTTTTACATCATTCAAATATAGCAATCTAAAATTGAGTGCTCAAGAGATAAAAGCAGGCGACGATCTCGAAGTCAGTGTCGAGGTTGAAAATACCGGAGATCGCACTGGTGACGAAGTAGTTCAACTCTATTTGGAGGATTTAGAAGCTTCGGTAAGAGTCCCCCATTGCCAACTCTCGGGATTTAAACGTATCCCTTTGAAGCCTGGTGAAAAAAAGACAGTTTCATTTACACTTACTGCGAGGCAGATGGCATTAATTACTAATAAAGGAAATTGTGTTTTAGAGCCTGGTAAGTTCAGAGTATCCGTAGGGGGATGCCAACCGGATAGCCGAAGTAAAGATCTCCTAGGGGACGTCGTAGTAACTACCACTTTTGAAGTAACTGGCGCTGAACTAGAAGTCACATACTAATTCTAATTCTCCCGATACCATCTCCCACACATTATTTTCTAATAAACCTTCTCACTTTTATAGTTCTTAAAAATTTTAAATTTAAAAAGAAAAAACAATTTGGTGGGTATTTGGTACCTTAACTGGCAAAATGAAATAGAACGTTGAAACTTTCATATCATAACTTCTAAAAATCTCGAAAAAAACAAAGATATAATTTTAATTTTTATCTACATTTAAAACCATTAAATGAACACTTAAATTAGATTAAATGAATCATTTTAACGATTAATCATGTCTGAGTGGGAAGATTGGTATGATTCTGGATAAAATTAAACTCGTTTATGATAAAGAAAGTCCATGGGTTCGGCCGGGGCGAATATGGCAAAAATGGTATCCAAAGGAAGTACCGAAGACGATTGAATATCCTGTTATTCCTGTGTATGAAGTCTTAGATGATGTTGCAGAAGAATTACCAAACAATGTTGCCATTAATTTCGTATTGAAGGAGAAAAAATATACCTACAAAGAATTTTACGAAAATGCAAATAGAATCGCAAATGGTTTACACCAATTGGGAGTAAAAGAGGGGGATGCTGTTGCAATTATGACTAGTAACGTGCCCGAATATTTTTTTAGCCAATTTGGGATATTAAAAACAGGAGCAGGGGTCGTTCCCATTAATTCTTTGTTACGAAAAAAAGAGGTTACTCATATAATAACCGACTCCAAGATTATCAGGGCTATAATCGTCCAAGATAATATTTATAGTGTTGTAAAAGAAGCTGCTGGAAATGATATTCACATTATTGTTGTGGGTGATGCGATTGAAAATACCTCCTCTTTTAGCGAGATACTTCAAAAGAATTCAAAATTACTTCAATTTAAACAACCTAAAATTCACCCAAAAGAAGATCTTGCAGCCTTGCTCTATACTGGAGGGACCACTGGACTTCCAAAAGGAGTTTTCCTTACGCATTATAATGCATTAGCAAATATTCTCCAAGCTTTTTATCTCAGAGAAGATGAAGCCGAATTACTAAGTCGGAGAGGAAAAAGTGCTTCTGTTCAAATCCTTCCAGTCTGTCATTCTTTCGGATTTGCTACATCTTTGCTTTCCATTTATGCAGGAGCTATGATTTTACTCTATGATCGTTTTGATCCAGGCCATGTTTTAGAAGCCATTGAATCGTATAAGATCGAGTATTTTGCTGGTGTGGTAACTATGTATAAAATGTTTCTTGCGCATCCCGATTTTGGAAAATATGATATGTCATCTATTAAAGTGTTATTGGCAGGTGGCGGTCCCCTTCCATATGAAATCGCTAAAAAAGTCCATGAAAAGACCGGTTTAACAGCCGTGCAAGGCTTTGGATTGACTGAATGCGTAGCTGCTGCCTGTCTCCAAGCACCGTGGTTTCCCGCCAATCCTAAAACTGTAGGCATTCCAATAATTGATACGGATTTAAAAATCGTTGATATAGAGAAACTGACGGAATTAGAACCCGGATCCGCAGGCGAAATATTAATTCGAGGTCCCCAAGTAATGAAGGAATATTTTAATAAACCTGACGCCACTAAAAAAGTTCTAATCAAGGATAAAAATAGTAGAATTTGGCTTCGCACCGGCGATATTGGCATGATGGACGAAGATGGCTTGTTTTATATCGTCGGCCGCACTAAAGAAATGATTAAATATAAAGAGTATCGCATTCTACCACGAGAGGTCGAGGAAACTCTGTATGAACATCCCGCTGTGTTAGAATGCGCGGTTATTGGAGTTCCTGATGAATTAGCAGGTGAAAATATTTTAGCCTTCATTTCGTTACGAAAGGAATTTAAAGGAAAAATCACGGAAAATGAGTTTATCCATTGGGCTAAAGATAAAATGGCGGCCTACAAATATCCTCGGTTCGTGAAATTTGTCCGTTCAATCCCTAAAACACCGGTCGGTAAAATCGATAGACGAAAATTAAGTGAAAAACAATAGACTAATGGGTATGGATTAATTTCTAAATAAGTCATTCATTTCGACTTTCTTTATTGTTGCTCCTGGCGAAAAAGGGATTTAATATTTCAAAAACTTCATTAATAACAGGCCAGACATCCAAACTTGGATCTACGATAATATAATAGTAAAACGAGACAGTTTTTTCCGGGAGATTTGTCATGATATCTTGAATTTCGAATTTTACTCCTGAATTAACCGCATAAACCCGCATGGCTTGGTAATCTGGCACGGAAATGTAACTATCTACCGCTTCAAACTCACTGATGACGGCACTTCGGCGACCTAAATTATTTAATAATAGTTTAAAAGTCTCCTCGGCAATTCCAGAAAAATACAAAATGGAATTATCAAAAGAATTAATGGAGAATCCGTAAACCCCAACATATCTCATGAATAGCTTTCCTAATAAGTTAGAAATTGTTTCTTTATTAGCAGCTATCATTGCTTTAAGGTAGAGATCCTGCAATGTATCTGCAATCCACACTTTCTCCTCATCAGTTAAAGCTGGAACTTTCCCCGCCTGAATATCAGGTTCATAATGTTTCAAGATCCGATCATAAATCCAGCCAATTTTCTCTCTTACAACATCATGATAAATATACGGTTCAACAAAACAGAGAATTAGAAATTGCCCCATTTTCGTTGCAATCATATTAACGCCATAAATATCCTTCGCATCCTGGTGTAATTTAATATGCCCGAAGGTCATCTCGTACTGTTTTGTAAACATATTTATTGCTGTGATGAACCCAGAAGTTAAACTCGTGTCTATCTGTTCAAATTTAGCCAATGTCGGGTCAAACATCTCGTGGTATAATGGTAGCCCAAATTCCGTTTGAATAATGATTCCTAATACACCCATTTGTGTCGAACCGATCTTTTTTTCAATTTTTGTTCCATATCGAATCTTTAATCAATTTTTAAAACCTTATAGGTTTAAAATTTTAAATTTTTTGTCTATTTTCTTTGAATTTTATCCTATCATTAGGAGATAACATAGAACAAAAAGTAATATTAGTTAAAAAACGTCTTTCTTTAAAAGAGCTAATTATCTTAACAAATGAATATTTGTATAAAAAATTTGAGAGTGAACTCAATTATGGATGATATTTACGCGAAATTAGTTGAAATTGTCGGAGATGTAAATGTTTCAAAGGATGATAAAGTTTTGGATGAATATTTTAAGCGATATTCAGAAAATTTTCTTATTAAAACCCCAATAAAGCCGAAGTTCATTATTAAAGTGAAAAATAAGGAGGAAATTCAGCAAATCCTTAAATTAGCAAATGGACTTGATTTTTCGGTAGTACCTATCAGTTCTGCTAATGGTGCGGAAGCCCCTCATGCTGATAATGGAATTATA
>JABXJU010000432.1 GCA_013375405.1 Candidatus Helarchaeota archaeon | reverse complement strand
GGAGGCAGAAAACTTTGGTTTAGCTGTAGTTCATGCTGAAAGTGAAATAGCTGTTATTAATATGGCTATTGGATCAGTTTTTACAGGAGCAAGAGCAATGGTTGGCACGAGTGGAGGTGGTTTTTCTCTCATGACTGAAGGTTTCTCTTTAGCAGGTATTACAGAAGCACCTGTATTAGTCATATTATCTCAAAGACCAGGCCCAGCGACAGGAGTTCCTACTTACACAGAACAAGCTGACTTAGCTTTTGCATTGACCGCAGGTCATGGAGATTTCTTAAGAATAGTAGCTTCGCCAAGAACAGTTAGAGAAGCGTATTATCTTACAGCTGAAATGTTAAATTTAGTATGGAAATTTCAGACACCAGGGATTTTGCTAACAGAAAAGCATCTCTCAGAGAGTAGCATGGCAGTTGAAATAGACTTAGAAAAATCTAAATGGGCAGAGCCAAAAATGCATAAAGATGGTGATTTTAAACGATATCGGGATTCTAGTGATGGAATTTCTCCTATGTTATTTCCACCATCAAATCAAATAATAAAGTGGAATAGCTATGAACATGATGAATTTGGTATCACGACTGAAAATGCTGAGAAGATATCATTTATGCATGATAAAAGAAATAAAAAAGTAAAAGCACTAATAGAATATTTGAAGGGACAAGAAACAGTTAGAATAATTCATGGTGAAAATCCTACTAATATCTTTACATATGGATCAACCTATATGAGTGTTTTGGAGGCTCTTAAATATGGAAAAATGAATCCTACTATTGTCGCACCAATATATTTAAGTCCATTACCGATTTGGGAATTAGAAGAGTTTAAAAATCAAGATAATATTGTTATTGAACAAAGTTCTTCAGGTCAATTTACTAAACTTCTAAAAGAAAAGATTGGATTGAAGGTAAGAAATACAATTAAACAATATGATGGACGTCCATTTGATCCAATTGAGTTATCAACAAAAATAAGGGAGGTGCTCTAATAAAATGGAAGATCTTAAAACCTACGCTGAAATTACATGGTGCCCCGGCTGTGGAAATTTCGGAATTTTTACAGCTGTAAGAAATGCAATCCCTATATTAGAACAAAAGGGTATTAAAAGAGAGAATATAGTTATGACAGCTGGCATAGGGTGCCATGCGAAAATGTTTGATTATCTTAATTTAAGTGGGATTTATTCATTGCATGGAAGAGAAATAACCACTGCCTCTGGATTCAAAATTTCTAATCCTAATTTAAAAGTAATAACTTTTTCTGGCGATGGGAGTGGATTAGGAGAAGGTTTAGCCCATACTCTCTTTGCTGCAAAACGCAACATGGATATCACTATGATATTGCATAA
>JABXJU010000020.1 GCA_013375405.1 Candidatus Helarchaeota archaeon | reverse complement strand
TTAAAAATCTAGGTATTCTTATTAAAATAAAAAAGAAGATGAAACTTATTTCTAAAAGTCCTAATTTAATTTTAGAAGAAAAAACAAATACGTTTTATAAATTTACTTTCTCAAAGGGCAATTCTGGGAAAATTAGATTAAAAAATGTTTGAAACTATTTTTTATTCCAATCATCCGGAACATCTTTAAATAATTTTGCTGGAACACCCATATATATCGTATTCGGGGGTATATTTTTAGTAACTACAGCCCCCGCTCCCACAATTGCTCCTTCCCCCACGATAATATCGGGCATTATGACAGCATTAGCCCCGATACTTGCCATCTTCTTAATAGTTGGACCTTTTAACTCATATTCTTTTCTATCGACATACTTATCATTCGTTAATTTACAATTAGGCCCTAAAAATACATTATCTTCAACAGTTGAAAAAAGTGGAATAAATACAGCACTTTGGACAGATACATTAGATCCAATTTTTGAAAATCCTTCAATTATTGTGTTTGTTCCAATAGTGCTAGAATTTCCAATTTCTGTTTGTTCCCTGACCATAACAGTGTGGCCAAATTCCACTTGGTCGCCAATCTGAGAATTTGCGTAAATAATGCATCCTGCTCGTACGATAGATTCCTTCCCAATAGTGCACCCATTTGACACCAAAAAATCTTGCATTTCATTAGTTGTAATAAATTTTTTTAGTTGCTTACGTGTAGGATGGCCAATAACGGTATTATCACCAATATAAGTGGCACTTCCTATTTTGACCGGCCCATAAATGACAGTATTATTTGCGATGATAACATTTTTTCCCAATTCAACTTTTCCCATTAAAATGCTATTTGCTCCAATGCGGCAGCTACCATCTACTATGAGTTCACCATCAATTCTAGCCGAATTATCTATATTTTTTTCTTTCATAACTCAGTTACTCTCCCAACACCTTTATAATAAAATCCTAATTTTATCACATCTTTTGGATTAAATAATTCTCTACCATCAACTATCAAAGCATCTTTTCCCATATACTTAATGAATTTTTTTAGATCTAATGTTTTAAAGAGATTATGATCTGTTAGAAAAATGAGACAATTTGAATCTTGAAACGCATTTTCCAATGAATCTACTCCTGGAATTTCTAAAATTTCAAATATTTCCTCTTTGGAAAATAACGGATCAAAACATTTCAAATTAGTCGTCTTCTTTTTCAAAATTTCAACCACTTTAAGACTGGGTGCATTTCGATATTCTTTTACATCCCCACGAAACGCTAACCCCAATATTGTTATATTAGTATTTTGATATGTTTTATTCATTTCTTTTAATCCATCTTCTAAAAGCTTAATAATATGAAATGGCATATATTCATTAATCTCTCTAGCGGCTCTTACTAACTTCAAATCTAACCCTTTCATTGCTTCATGATTTATTATGAAGTACGGATAAACAGGAATGCAATGGCCTCCTACTCCTGCTCCTGGAATTAAAATATCAGAAAATTCCTGAGTATTAGCAGCATTAATTAATTCTATAATATCAACATCAAGGTTTTCCGCTATTAAAGCTAGTTCGTTAGCCAATGCTATATTTACATCTCTATATATTCCTTCAAAGACTTTCATAGCCTCTGCTGTCTGAATATTACTAAGTTTAATAACTCCTTTTTTGGCAATCATACCATACAATGTTCCCATAACTTCTGTAGTCCTTTGGTCGATTCCACTAACGATTTTTGGGTATCGATCTGTTAGATCTGGAATTATCCTACCTGAATATACCCTCTCAGGACTAAATCCTAATCCAAAATCTTTTCCTGCCCTTAATTTTGATTTTTTTTCTAAAATTGGCTTAATAAACCTCTCTGTAAAATTCGGAGGAACCGTACTTTCCAAAATAACTAAATCTCCATGATTTAGACCCGTTCCGATATTTGTAAAGGCATCCTTGATTGGTTCCAGATTTAACGTTTTATTCTTATCTAGAATTGTAGGTACTATTACAATTATCACATCAGCTTCCTTTGCAGATCCAATCAAATCTGTTGAAGCTATCAAATTTCCAGTTTTTATGACATTGAAAAATTTTTCATCTAGCTCCGCCTCTTTTTGTACTGGGTTTTCTCCGTTGTTTATTTTATCAACAATTTCTTCGTCTATATCTACAGCAATTGTATGCGCTCCTAACTCAGCAAAAACAACGGCGACAGGTAATCCAACTTTACCCGCTCCAAAAAGTGCGATTGTTACTTTACCTCTTTTTACTGCACTTTGTATTTCCTTCTCAGTTAAATTCAAAATTTTCAAAGAAGCACCAATTCTTAAGATTTTTCATCATTCTTGTTGGAATATCTAAAATTGATATCCTTTAAGATTTAATTATATCTAAAATTTTTAGTTATATTGCTTTTTTGAGTCAATTAGTTCAAATACAAATGAACGATAGTCCTTTGTAAAATACAAAATATTAGTTTTTTTAAGAAAATGAATATTATAAATCATAATTTAATTCAGATTTTAGAGTATCTAACTTCTTTTCGATAATAAATAACTCACTTTGCAAATTACGGAACTGTTGGATATAAGATGTTGCATTAATTCCACCTGTTCTAAATTTCCGCTCTAAGTTTTGAATCGTCTGTTCAATAGAAAATTTTTCTGTTTGTAATTTGAAAAGCATTCGATTTGTGTTCATAAGTGGATTGTTACTATTTAAACTAGGATTCATTCTTATATCAGTGCTTTGTTGAAGTGGGGATTCAGTTTCAACTTCAAAAGGTGTTCCAGCCATTAATTGCACTATTTTTCTATCTATCTGCTTTTCTAAATGTTTAGTTGAGAGCTGAATTTGATCCAATGTATTCAAAACTTTTCCATCATTTATTCTATACTTTCCAAAATTAACTGATATATTTAAATAATCTAAAATAGCTTCCATCATTCTTTTCGAGGCTGAAAAACGAAGATTACCTTGGTCTAGAATGAAAACTAGCTTTTTGAAGAGTCGACCAATTATAGTAACATTTAAGATATGATTAAAAGAAAAATTGAAGATTCGCTGAATTTTCTTTCTGATAATTCCTCGTTTTCGAATAAAAATTAATCGTTGATCAGTAAGAAATAGAATTCCTTTTCCTTTTTTCAAACCTTGGATTGTGCTTTTAGAAAATTTAATATCTTTGAAGGCACAAACTGGTAATTCTCCTGGAAAGAGGTTCAGATGTTCTGTAAATTCATCGTAAATCGATTTATAGTAACGAATTACATTTAATTTCGATTGAACAAGACCTTGTTCTTTTTTTGGTTGTGCGAGGATCTTTCGGACGTAAGTTTGATATTTTATCACATTTTCATAAATTTGTCTTATTAGAAGCTCAATCTGAGGGAAATCTGTACATTTCCATTTGGAAAAATCATAATATTTTCCTATTTGTAACCGTAAAAGATCGATTTCCTGCGTCGCTCGTTCAAGAATCTCCTCAAAAACCGATTTTATTGCTTCATACGTTGAAAGTAAAGTCTGTTCAATTACTGGATCATGTAAGTAGCCGACTGCTCGTAAAGCGAGAGTTTTTTGTCTTACAGCTCGATAATCTCTTAAGAAGACTTTTAATTCTTGATATCCGAATTTAAACCCACTAATTACATCTCTCATCTGATTAATTAACGTTAATCTCTTCTTAGCTATTGGAATAACTCTTGATGAGCGGCAACCGGGACAGGTTCGATGAATTATCAGCTTTACTTCTACATCGAGAGATCCACACTCTCTACAAATGTAAATTTCTCCATTTACTGAATTTCTATGCCTAACTTCAATATTAGAACTTCTACACTGACCACATTCATGCACCAGTCGCTTATCACTATAGCCACAGTCCTCACAAAAACTTAAATTACAATTTTCACAATAATAGATCGCAGGCTTTTCGCCACAAAAAGTACAGTGATTAATATTTTCATTAATTAACACGGGACTATGCCTCAGAATCACTTTAAAATGTTCTAAGGTAATACTCGTTTTTGAGAAAATAAATATTGATAATATTCGCATATTCTACCGAGAATACGTCTCTACAGCGTATATTAAATTTCCAAACTTTTCCTTCGAATATAGTTCAGAATTTATTTTAGATAACTTAATAATGAGCCACGCCCTGGTCCCCTTGGTATATTTACAATAGTAATTTCTTTTCTGAGGGGAAAAGCCACATTATAAATTGGAATTCTATTCTTCAACAAGGTAAATCTATTACCTCTATGTGCATGCCCATGAAACACTGCATTAATTTTAAAAATCTTATTGAGAATAATTTCTTCGTATGCTTTCGTTCCCATTTGTGGGTGTGCCATTTTAGGTTCACCAACTACCGTCAAATATGTAGGAGCATAATGAAACAGCAAGATTCTTATATCTGTGTCTAGTGCAGCTGCTAATTCTTTAACTTTTTTTATTCTTTTTGCATAAAGCTCTTTAATATTAGGAATATTTTCTGCTTGCCACCATGTTGGTTTTGCTAAACTTCCTTTCGTTCCTATTATTCCTATAGTTTGTCCTTTCCTTTTGATAGAAACTAAGTCATCTTCTAAAAAAATAATTTTGTTTTTACCAATATCTCTCAATTTTTCATATAAGTTGTCATATTCCTCGTTTCCAAAACATGAATAGATTGGAAATTTAAACCCAAATTCTTCCATTATTGAAATAATACTTAATAATCCACCAACTCTTCCCTTATAAATCATATCGCCTGCGAATAAAAAAAGATCAATTCTCTCGTGTTGAATTTTTCTTATTGCATCTTTGAATGACTCCAAATATTTAGGAGTATGTACGTCCGAAACACAAGCAACGCGAATCATGGTTTATATCCTAGTAAAAATGTAATATTTTTTTATTCATCAATATCTTTAATAAAAGATTATATTATCAAAGAGATAAAATTAGTAAGAAGAGAAATTAACTTCCCCAATTAAATTTTCTATATTATGAAAGGTGTGAAAGATGAGCAAAGAAGGGCATATTAGTTTTGAGGATTTAAATCTTCAATTCGGACAAAGCATGACTGCTGGTAGTTTATATATGTTTAATGAAGATGAGAATGAATTCAGGATGGAGATTCGAGATTTTGCTAAAAAAGAAATAGATCCTTTGGTTGAACGAATCGATCGTGAAGATAATGTTGAGTTAGTTTTAGGAATCATCCGAAAAATGGGTAAAAAATATTTATCACTAGCCTTTCCAAAAGAAATTGGAGGAGAAGGTAAAGGAACTGTATATCGAATGATTTTTGGTGAAGAACTTTCTGCCATTCATTATCCAACAGCAGTTGTTTATGGTTCGAGCTGTAACCTCTATGGAGTTCCTATTATTCATTTTGGTACACAAGAACAACAAGAAAATTTTTTAAAACCAATTATGAATGGAACTGCCATAGGGGCCATCGGAATAACTGAACCAACAGGCGGAAGTGATGCTGTTGGTGGAATGCGTACTACTGCAGTAAAAAAAGGAGATAAATATATAATTAATGGTGAAAAGCGGTTTATTACGAATGGAAGTATTGCAAAATACATTTTATTATATTGTAAGACAAAACAAGATGTCCATCCTCGAGATGGAGTTAGTACAATCGTATTTCCTACCGATACACCTGGGTTTGAAGTAGTCAAAGACTTTGAATTAATTGGACGAAAGGGATCTGTTAATTCTCATCTCAAATTTCATAATTGTGAAGTTCCAGTAGAAAATTTAATAGGTAAAGAAAATGAAGGAGTTAAAATTCTAATGTATGGTCTCGATGCTGAGCGGGTTTTCACCGGTAGTCAGTATTTAGGTATTTCCCGTTCAGCCTTTGAAATTGCAACGAAATATTCAGCTTTACGCAGACAATTTGGGAAAGAAATTCGTAGATTTGAAGGGATTAGTTTTAAAATTGCTGAAATGTATATGAAAATCGAAGCAGGGCGATTGATGCTATTGCGAACGGCAAGAATGATTGATAAAGGATTACGGGCAACTAAAGAAGCGGGGGCCGCAAAATGTTTTGTAAGTGATAATGCAGTACAAATTGTAACAGAGGCACTTCAAGTTCTTGGTGGTATTGGATATACTAAAGAATTTCCCTTGGAACGATATTTTAGGGACGTAAAAATAGCGCAGATTGGTGCAGGAACAGCAGAAATTTTACGATATCTTGTACAACGAGAAATATATAAAGAAATAGGCTTCTAAAAATACTCTTATCTCTCTTGTTTTCCTTGAATGAAATCTTCCACCAATTGAAACGCCTCTGCGTCGGTGAATTGCTTCGGTGGATGTTTGAAACAATAAGAGGAAATACTTATTAAAGGACCTGAAATACCACGGTCTAAGGCGAGCTTAACGGCTCGAGTTGCATCAATAACGACGCCAGCTGAGTTTGGCGAATCTTCAACTGCCAACTTCAAATTTATAGAAACTGGCATATCACCAAATTTCTTCCCTTTGGCGTAGATATAACAAATTTTAACATCATCTAGAAAATCAACATAATCTGATGGACCTATTCGGACCGGGATGTCATATGGAACTTGACTTGTTACGGCTTGTGTTTTACTGACTCTTTTAGTTTTCAATCGTTCTTCTTGTTTCATATTTAAAAAATCTGTATTTCCACCAATGTTTAATTGGTAGGTTTCTTCAAGTTCAATTCCGCGTTTAACAAATAAATCCGCGATAATTCGATGGAGAATTGTGGCACCAAGCTGAGACTTTATATCATCACCTGCAATAGGTAACCCTGCGTCTTCAAATTTCTTTCCCCATTCAGGATCTGAGGCAATGAATTCAGGGATACAATTGATATATGCACATCCCGCGTCTAATGCGGCTTGCGCATAGATCCGGGCCCCTTCATGACTTCCAACCGGTAAATAGTTAATTAACATATCAGCTTTACAAATTCGTAAAACTTCAGTAACATCAACAGGTTCGATCTCATTTGGATCATAACAATGAAAAGGTTCGACCATATGGGAAGCAACACCATCTGCAATCGGACCCGGCATTACCTTTACTCCAATTTCTGGCACATCGCTAATTTTACGGGCGCAATTTGGATCTACTAGAATCGCCTCACTTAAATCCTTACCTATCTTTAATTTATTAACTTCAAATGCCGCAACAAATTCAATATCTCGGGGTAAATACCCTGCAAAATCCACATGCATAAGTCCTGGGATAATTCCTTCGGTTTTATTTCGATAGTAATGGACTCCTTGAATTAAACTCGTCGCACAGTTACCAAGTCCTGCAATTGCTACCCTGATTTTTTTTCCCGACATTACAATTCGCCAAAGATATTAATTTCAATTTTTTAAAATTCTATAGTATAATTAAAAATAAAGTTATCGTATTAAAGGATTAACAAAGGATTTGGTAAAAATATGGTATGGTATTCTGTAAAACCTGGATTAATACCGTCACTGGATGTTTCCCTCGATAAATTATCTATTCTACTTTCAGATATTGATGATATTAAGGCTGTTTATGCTCTCAAAATTGGTGCCCTCCTCGAATTAGATGGGCTAAAGAAAGTCATTTCAAAAATCCGGGATTATACACAAATTCCAATTATTATTGATCATCAGAAATTAGCAGATATCCCTTCCATTATTAAAAAAGTGGTAGAAAAAATTGCTGCATATGATGCTAACGGCATGATCTTACTTGGATATGTTGGACCTGTTAGTATCACGACCTTCATTGAAACCTGTAAAGATCATGGATTGGCAAGTTATATCGTTGCAGAAATGAGTCATAAAGGCGCATCTGAATATATAAAAGAAGATACCCCCCTAAAAATAGCCAAACTTGCAAAAGATCTTAACGCCACCGGAATTGTTTGCCCCGCTACTAAAACAGAGTCAATTCAGAAATGTGCCGCCATTATAAAGGGATCTTCACTTGGAATAATGTCCCCTGGACATGGTCCTCAAGGTGGTGGGGCGGATAGTGCAGTAATGGCAGGGGCAGATTGGATAGTCGTAGGACGTTCGTTTTATAATTCTCCTTCTCCAAAACAAATCCTTATTAATTTAGGAAATGTAATAATCAATAAATGGAATGATATACAATCCTAGGTTTGGGTGAGAAATATGACTGAATGGAGAGGTTACGATGTAATGCGTATTATAGTAGTAGTCCTTGTCATTATTATTCCCATTTATTTCTTTCTATTAATCTATTTCGTAAATGTAGAAGGCGAACTCACTCTAAATTTAGGTTTATTTCAAGCAATAGGAGAAACTCTAACTATCTATGTAATTTTTCCGCTTTGCTTTTCATTTACTTGGTGGATTTTCATCTATGTTTTACGTAATAAAATATCGAATTCTTATTCAATCATTAAAGAAGAGACGAGCCCTATCCCTACTCGATGGCTAATTTTTTACGGAGTCAATGCAGTAATTATGCTTGGCTTTTTCATTATTCCGTTAGTATCTTCAATTTTCGCAATTTTTGGCTTTTTTGTCCTTGCATGGAATGTTGTGGTAAAATCAGATTGGGCATTTGAACGAGGTAAATCGGTCCTTTTCTGCTACGGATTAATAATTTTTGGTCTTTTCCTAACTTTTCCAGTTTTAATACAAATAGAATTCTGGAATGATTACACTGTATTCTGGAATCATTTATGGGGGCAATGGGGCAATTATGTTCCCTATATCTATAGTTTCTCAATTGTTGTAGTTAATGCCCTTACTATTGGTAGTCTTTTATACTTCATATATTCAGGATCTTCAGAATTTGAACGCGGAGCATATGGCACTACTTATGATAAAACTCCCAGAAGAGCAATAATTCTCTTAGAACTAATTCTATTTATCATTTTTACCTTAATTTGGTTGCAAACTTTTCCACCCAACCCTGTAGAATTTTTTTCTTGGCTCTATCTAATAATTAGCCTTGTATGTCTTGCAATAGCCATTCTTATTTTTTTAATTGGACTCATTAAAAGTCGACAGGCAGGGATTCGCCCTTCTATTCTTGGTTACCTTTATGCGGTACTTTTCTTGGGAATTGAGGGGTATCGAATAATGACAGTTGCTATGAATAAAGGCATTGAAGCTCTCTTTTCTGCCACAGAAGGCTATCCAATTGAATTAATAACTACAACTATCCTAATTGCAAGTATCATTTTCATCATTGTATTCTTAGTAGCAGTGGCTAGAGCTCCTGATGAACGCTCTTGGTAATTTTTATCTCTCCGATTTCTCCTCCTCCTGTCTCCTGAATATAATTTAGCCCCGATTTAATCCCATTTTCTAAAATGTCAGCAGAAATATTCGGAACCCCATAATCAACCAATAAAATATTTGTAGTTTTCGTTGTTATTTTGGTTTCATCGCCATCGCCATACGCATAAATGCATAAAACTTTTTCAGTATCCGCAAGTAGTAGTTCATTGCCCGTTAAAATCCGATGTCTTGTCCCAATTCCCTGAAATACTTCTTCTGGTTGTGCATATCTTATTTTAAAAGGAGGTTTAACTTTTGAAAAATCAAAGCCTGAGAAGGATAACTGAGTCTGAATTGAAACCAGATTAATACTATAAACGATATTATTAATGATTGGGATCTTTTGATTATTTAATACACGTCTTACGAGGGCTTCTCCTGAAGGACGAATTTTTGTTGGGTCTATATTCAAATATTGCCAATAAAACTTCCTATAAACCTTAACAATAGATGAATCTTTAATATTCTCTATTGTAAAATTATTCTTAATATTTTCAAAAATCCTTTTCCTAATGAGATCTAATCCTCTTGCTTGATTTACCACTTCTATATTCTTTATCGTTCCGATCCCAATTGAGAATGGCTCGATCCGTTTTTTCACCACTGGATCCCAAATCACATCCATCAAAAACACCCAATTAACATTCTGAATTTAACCAAATAATTGCATCATAATAATTAAATATGGTTTCGCTTGTTTTTTTTTAAAGAGTGATGTGTTAAGATAGAAGGTTCCTTCGAAACTATAATTTTTTTATCGAAAAACCGAAAAGATATCACATTTTAATCGGTATTGATTAATGTTTAATTAAAATCCGGATGAATCTTGGAAGGATACGCGTGAAAGTATTGTGGAATAGACGAAATGCTGGAATTTTATTCTTGCTTCTTATTTTATTGCCATATGTTTTCATACTTCCAAGCATGGCGACATCCCATACCATTTATGATAACTATGAGTCTGAAACTTCAAGTGGCGAAATAAATATTTACTATCAATCCGGTTCTGCCTTCCAATATGTCCAAGAAATGCGAAATATTACAGATACAACGCTGCGAATCATTGCAGGAGCCACCTTTTATTATCATACGTATGCTGACACAGTAATCAAAGTTCAAGCAGTGGATGATAGCTCGAGTGTAATTGCATCGAGTTCAAATCTCGATATCTATAATTCTAGTGGTAATAAGAATGATTATACACATTACTTTCTTGAAGATCCTTACTTAACATCCCGTGGTAATCATTTAATTCGATTAATTGGGGTAAGCAGTGCTCCCACCTCTATCCATTATACAGGCATTGAGAGTGGGTATAGTTATTATAGTAATGAGTCTACTGGAATGGGCAGTTGGGCATTGGATTCAAAGCAATACTTTATCCAATTCATAGAAGAGGAAATCGTTAATTTAACGAGAAATGAGAATAGAACGGGCCGCTTTGAATGGAAACTAAACGTAAATAATGATGCTATTGATGCGTATTTACTTGACATACCAGCTCAACCTGTTAAGATAATCTTGGATATTGAATCTGCAGGCAAAACATTAATTCTTGAGCTCTATAACTATACTAATAACGGCGATATGGCACTGCAAAATAGCACTGTGACAACTTCTGGTCACACAAATCCTGTAATATTGACCTATATTCCTCCTACTCCAGGCTTACACGTGCTTTTAATAAAACCTGCTGACTTTTTCAATGATCAGACTAATTACAGTATTCAGTGGATAAATTCAAGCAATGAAATTACCGTTACCCATCCAACAATTAATTTTGATAATAGCACTATGGACTTAGATATTTCTGGCGTCTATGCAAGTATGGATGGTTATACTTATAATGGAACTTCTTATCAACCAGAAAAAGCAGAGTATACGATTTATCGAGAAATTGATGATTCGATCGCCTGGCAAAATGGATCTTTAACTGACTCTGATGGAAATGGCGAATGGAGTAAATTAAATCTTGATGTAACAGGCTTGAATCCCGGTGCATATTATGTCAGAGCAAATTTTGAAGATAATAATGGAAATGCGGTCGGAACTAGTCCAAAGTCGAATCGGTTTTTTGTTCTAGGGAATTTATCTGTTTCCGCTGCAACTATTTCATATATTGGTGGGATGACCCAAAAAATTGACATTACCGGTATTACAGTGGATAATTCCACTAGTTTGGATGTTTTCACCTATTCTATCTATGATAGTACTTTAAAGGGAAATAGCTCCCTTACTGGAAATCTTGTTTATAACTCAATTTCACAAACTTGGAACGCCAGCAATATCGATGTATCAACCTTATATGATGGCTCTTATTTTGTTTTGGGATATTTTGAAGATTATTCAACAAACATGTATGGAATTGGCAATGTTTCGCCATCCACTTTGGATATTTTTACGGTAGAGCATTTAATCGAAGTAAATCAAGTGTATGTTAGTTATACGGACCAATGGACTCAACAATTAGAAATTGGAGGATTAGCAAATACTAGTTTTCAGGGATATGGTGTTGGAAGACCAATTCAAGAAAATGACTCTATTGCGTCTTTTCAAATATATTATACCCTATGTGGCTGCCCAAGGCTTTCAGGTAAGTTAAGTTGGACTGGATCTTCTTGGAATACAAGCATAATTGCAGCAAATCTAACCGAAGGGTATCATTATGTTCAACTTTCTTTTACTAATAATTCCCAATTTTATAATACATCTGGGTCACTCGATTCATCTACATTTTGGGTTGAACATATCTTAAACATAACCTCGCTATCCTTTTCATATCTTGGTAATGAATCTCAAATTGCCACCGTTGAAGTCCAAGCTAATACAAGTTACTATGGAAATGGTATTGGCACTCCTATTGAAGAAAATGAAGATGCAGTAGTATTATGCACTATTGTTAATAACTCAAACTTAGAATTAACTCCCGTCACCGGCCTTGCCACTTGGAGCGAAGCTTCATCTTCATGGAAAGCTGATATTTCCACTGCAAGCCTCCCAGAAGGCGAATATTATGTTATGGTTAATTTTTCAGTAATTTCAAGTTTATATAACGCATCGGCAACTCGGAATACAACAGGTAGTTTTACCATTAAACATGTCATAACCTTATATGTGCCCACGCCAATATTCAATCCTGATATTGCCACTGTTGATATTATAGGCATTATAGCAACAGATAGCTTTATGGGATATCATCACATTAATGATACAACCGTGCTTTCAACTTATTTTGAGATGTTTAATTACACTTCCCACGAATCTCTTGGTATTTACGGAGGGTTGACATATAATTCAACATTTGATGACTGGCGAAACACGAGCATCGATCTCTCAATGTATCCCGAAAGCATATTTTACATTCATGTTAATATCACTAGTATAGATGTCGAAGAAGGTGCAGCAATAAATTCCTCTCCATTTAATGTAGTTCATAAAATTATTATAACTGGAATTTCTCTCGAATATATAGGGGGTTTCAACCAAACATTGAATATTACTGTAGCTCATGCTGAAAGTACTTTCCAGAATCATACACAAGCGAATATAACTCACCACAATTACCGATTTTATTATCGGAATAACCAAACAGCAGTACAAAATCCTAATTTGGGTGGGAATCTTACATATACCGGGTCGAACTGGCAAGCGTTAGTAAATATGACTACGTTGCCTGCGGGCGAATATTACGCTATGGTTAATTTTGCGGACCCTACTGCCGCAACTTCTAAAGGAAGTAAAGATACGACGAATTTTACTGTGGTACATAGTTTGAATGTGAGTACCCCCATAATTAATTATATTAATAACATGGACCAACATCTTAATATTTCTTGTTTTGTTAATTCAACCTATTATTTACACCGAAACTTCGATTCTTCTGATTATGGTAGTGGATATTATCGAATTTATTTAAATAATGGGAATTCAACGAGCATTACAGGTAATTTAGAATGGAACGGGACGCGATGGATTGCAATAAATGCTGACGCGTCCCTCTTGTCCGTTGGAGACTATCGTCTTTTATGTAATTTTACTTCTTATTATGCTACGGCAAATTCAAGCCTTTCAGTTATTTTTACTGTAACTCATGTGATTAATATTACAGGTCCTACTATAACTTTTAATAACAACACAAAGACCCTGAATATGCTTCATATTACAGCTCAGAGTAGCTACTCCGGCCATGGCTATTTAACGAATTTAACAGCCTTAGTATCTTATTTTGAAATATTTGATATTTTAAATCAGACCACAGGAATTTCGGGACAACTTTCTTGGAATGGTTCAGAGTGGCAAGCTATCAACTTTGCATCACCTTCATTAGAAGAAGGTCAATATTATCTTAAAATCTATTTTAATGATTCACAGACCTCAATAACAGAAATATCGAGTGATATTTTCACCGCACGCTACCCCGAAGAAGGAATAGATTGGGTAATTATTTTCATTATCATATTAATTGCACTAGCAGTTGCAATAGTACTATTTTGGTCATTTTTCCCAAAAGAAGCAGAAGTAGGGAGTGAACAATCCTAAATGGAAGTGAGTCCTAAGTGAAAAATATACAAAGGAAACAAATATTTTGCATAGGTCTCATTCTCATACTTCTAATTACATTTATTTCTATTCATTTTACTTTTATTATCACCAAAACTACTTCCCTAGAAGATTCACCAATTTATTGTTTTCAAGGACCAGAAATTACTAATGTAGTCTATACGCCCGAAAAACCAGAGTTATATGATAATGTAACAATAACAGCACAAGTAACCGATCCCTGGGGCATTCTTGAAGTATGGATCAATTATAATGCTGATAATGATGTATATGCTGGATGGGGTGCCAATTTTACCATGATCCATGTAAGTGATGATTTATATTCATACAACATTCTAAATTCTATTTGGGACTCGCCTAATGGTCCTGCGCATGGCTCTTATGTTAATTTCACTATCCATGCAAAAAATGGATTGGGAGATTGGAGTCAATCTGGATATTATCAATTTTACATGAATGATACGGTGAAACCTATTGCCGAAATCTTAACTTTAGATAATAATTCATATGTTTCCGGTCTTATTCAAATAAACACTACAATAATTGAAGCAGGAAGCGGACTCAAACAGGCAAATTTAAGCATCTATATGGGGAATGGCACACTTCTAGAAAGATTTACAAGTACAAATTTGAATGAGACATTTCTATGGGATGTTTCATCACTTCCAGATTATAATATTGCAGAGCCCTCTTCCTATTTTACGATAAATTTTACTGCATGGGATAACGCAAATCCTACAAATAAGGATACTATTATACTTGAATCCATTCGAGTTGATAATACTGCACCCTACATGGCCTTTATTAATTCCTATAAAAATTTAACTACGTTTGTTCAAGACAATCAAACTCTCACGAGTAATATCATCAGCGCAAGTAATTTCATGAATAATTTTACAAATACTTTTTATAACAACTCGAATTATCATTCGTTTTATAACGGCAGTAGTGGCTTCTTACAAGTAGCTTATGGACTAAATCTCTCCCAATGGAATTTGACCACAGATATGTTAAACACCCTCAGTATCACTTTGGAAGGAAAAATAGGGTATTCAGACTCTTCAATTCTTCAAGCGGGTTGGAAAATTTGGAATTGGGTTGCTGAGAACTTTACAATTATCGATTCGACAATATTTAATAACACAGATGAAGTTTCAGATATTCTTTATCTAAGTACTTCTAATAAATCTTTATATATTAACAGTAGTTTGAGTCATCGTATCGAAATTTTCTTTTTTATTAATACGACTGGTCCAGCTATTAACGCAAGCATTGACTACATCCTTTATAATATAACACATTATAAAGCTGATGAATGGTATAATCGGGAAAATGAAAAAATCACCTTAAAGGTTATGGGATTTGATTTAATTTCCTTCGATCGCATTGAACTCCATCATGAAAATTATACTTATTATACATGGAATTCTTCTGGAATATATTTTCTTAAGTTCAATACCACTGTTTTACCTGATGGGTTGGTTCCATTAAATATAACGGTATATGATAAGGCAGGAAATTCCAATTCAAGTAGCATACTCCTAAATGTTGATTATTTTGGGCCTATAATCACTATAATTTCGCTCGAAAATAATAGTTATATAGGAGAATCACAGATTTGGAATCTCATTGTTCCGATAGAACTTTCTGGATATGATATTGCTAAAAATTTTCAACGAATGGAATTGTGGATAGATGGAGCAATTGCCCCCGTGTTATCGGGGCAATTGGGGCAAATATTTGAATATGATGAATTCGGAAATATAACCTATATGCAAACAAACGCTACATGGTATGAAGAAGGTAATTATACATATTACTGGAATGCATCCACCTTAATTCATAACTCAACACATGAATTACGTGTCCTCTCATATGATGGATTCGATAATCCAAATGTATATAAAATATTTGTAACCATGGTCACTTTTAATACCAATATTTCTATTGTGGACGTAAGGGAAAACTATTCAATTATTTCTGATGCTGCTGTTATACTCGAATTTACAATTATAAACTATGGAAATTCTACATTGAAAGATTTCACTCCCCAAATAATAACAAATAACTCCAACTGGGATTGGTGGTTTAAGGATGTTGATTCTTTTGATTTCAAATACTTGAGTCCGGGTGAAAGTCTTACCTTTAAAATAGAGATTATTCCCAGATCCGTCCAGAACACTATCAATCAGACTATTGAATTAATAATCAATTGCCAAATTGTTGAAAATCTCACTCAAACTACAAACAATTTTACAATTCAGTTTCAAACTTATTTAGTGGTTCAACCTCAAACTGGTTGGCAAGGCAATATGGGATATCTCCAACTTTTTCTAAGTATCTTAGCAGGACTTGGTATTGGTATATTTGCTTTTTACATCATCCAATACCTCAAAAAAGCATCCACTCAACCACCCAAACCTCCCGAAAAGATGAGAAAAGGAAAATAAAGTATTAACTAAACCATTTATCCAAGCTTTTCTGCTGTTTAATTGCATAGCCTTTCTCTAATCGTTTTATTCCTCTTTCCACACGGTCTGTACTAAATTGATGTTCGTCGATTAATAACCTTTTTATTAAATTGTTATTTGATCTCTTAAATTCTATTTTATATTCCTCTGTGATTTGGGGATGCAGGAAAAAATTCTTGATTTCTTCAAGTTCTTCTTCAGATCTTTCAAATTCATATGATTTTTCTTTGATTACTGTTTTCAAATCTTTATAAGTGTTAATGAGTTTAAAAGCTGTTTTCGCTCCCACTCCTTTTATACCTTTATTAAAATCAGTACCTATTAAAATGGCAATATCTATGAGTTGTTCCCGAGATATTTTCAATTTTTGTAGATTTTCCTCAATATTAATTCTTTCAGGCTCAACTTTTACATATTGATTAGTACGTGGAATTCGACGCCTCTCAGCCAATGATAAATTTCGGACTACTATTGGAGCACCAAATAAGAGAGAATCAAAATCCTGAGAGGCGACTGCCCACGCCCTTTTATTACGAACCATGAAAGACGCTTGGGCTTCACCTTCTGTAAATGCCTGGACGAATGGTATCCCCATTGCTTCCAGCAATTTTTTAGAATCTTCTACCATTTCCCTTGTCAATCTATGAGCTGCTTGCCCAAATTTCCTTGCTGTTTCTATATCGCCTTCTTCAATAGCAATTTTCCATTGATTATACGCACTTTCTCGCTCTGCTCTCCGCTCTCGTATTGTTTGAGTTTTAAATTTTGGGGGTTTTCCATCAAAAACATAAATCGGTCTAATTTCTTTTTCAATCAAATTTATTGTACGATAAAAAAGTCCAGATAAATGGGATGTAATTCGTTTTTTACTATCTAATAATGGGAGTCCAGTAGTAGGTTGTATTATTGATAAAAATTGATATAGCGCATTTGCAGCATCAATTGCAACAAGTTTTCCTTTTAATATAGAAAAATTAATCGGTTCTATTTCCAAGAGGCTTCTAATTTTTACTCCCACTTTTTTCCCCTTGACTAATACAAATAGAAAATCAATAGCTCTTTCGCTTTAGCTTAGTTCCACAAATATCACATTTTTTTAGTGATGTATCAGTCGGATATTCCGTGCCACATCCCGGACAATATATCTTCCATCGTAGTTGTGACCGAATCCCAGCTTCTGTTACAGCTTTATATTCGATTTTAAGAGAAGCTGCTACATTCTGTATTGAATAATCATCTGTCATGATTATCGGATTCCAATTTTCACTTTGGAATTCTAAAGCCAAGGCAAGTACCTTTACATCTATATTCGATAATTTTGAGTAATCTCCAGTTTTTTTTGTGACTGTTATAGCTTTATTAATGAATTCCTCTGTAGGAGACCGCAATTTCATTCTTCCTGTTTTTATAGCCATCTTTAGAATTTCTTTAGTATTTTTATTTCGAATTTCCTCTAAATTCTCAGGTGTAGTCCATTGCGGTATTTGAATTGCTTGGGGATCCATTCCTCCAATGAATGCTGATGTATCATAGATCAAAACTGGATCCTTTTTTTTCATCGCCACGTTTTTTCAACTTACCATTATTCCATTATCTATAATTAACTAACCGTTGAATATTTTCCAAAATTTTTTGAGATGGTTTAAACCTCATTTTCACCATTAAGGCTCTTAATTCAAAGAATTTCAGGCGATCTTTCTCTTCTTTACTCAAACCTCTCTTAAAATAAGCTTTAATTAAATCCTCTTTATCAATATCATTTAATAAAAGTTCAGTACAAAAAATTCCTAAATCTTTAAATCGATCACCAATACATGCCCCTTCAAAGTCTATCATCCAAATTTGATCGTCTTTAATAATGAAATGCTCCAACCTCGGACCACCATGAATAAAACAATAATCGATTTCATAATTCTGGTATTGACTTATATCTTTTTCAAGATTATCTACAAGCTCTCCTTCAAAAAGCTTTTTTATATATCTTAACCCTCTATCAACCTCGATTTTTTGATAATCCTTAATAATTCCATTAATTAAAGACTTATCCTCGTGTAATTTTTTAAGAAAATTAACTCCTTTCAGTATATTTATTTTTGTTAATTGTTGCTTTAAATTTTTTCCTTCAAGTTGTAAATAAAATAATATTCCTAGTTCCCTATCCATTCTGCCGAAGCTCCAATCATTATCCATTTCCTGTTGAAGTGGAATATATGTAATTGGTTTAGGTACATTATAATTTTTTGATGATAATTTTTTTAATGTTTCGTACTCATATTTCCCCCATCCTGTTAACCCTACTTTCGCAAGAATATCATTTTTACCCGCTATTTTAAAAACTAAATTATCACTTTCATTAAATAATTGAATTTTGAATGGTTCGTTGAGGTAACTAAGTAATTTATCAGATTTTCTAATGGATCTTCGAATATCTGATTCAGATACTATTAAATTCATTTATAATCCTTCGTAAATCATCGTATACTTTCAATTCAAGCTCTTATAATTTTGAGAAATTTGTTGAATAGGACTTCATTTCCCGCTGCTAATACTGTGTATCTTTCGTTCATATCTAATTTTCCTATGAATTGGTCTCCATTTGCTCTAGAAACCATTCCACCCACTTTCTTTATAAAGAGAATTCCCGCCGCTATATCAGTAAGTAGTAAATCTCCTCTTAAATCTACTAATCCATCCAATATATTACATCCTACGTACATTAATTCTATTGAAATTGCTCCAAATAATCTCATTTTCCTTATTTTACTGAGAATTTTTCTAATTAGATTATAATTAACGTTACTATAACTATAAAGTGAAATTAGTGCTTTATTTAGATATGTACAAGTCGAACTCTTGCATTCCTTATCATTATAGAGAGCTCCATTTTGATTTACATAAAAAATTTCGCCTGTTAGATAATTTTTCACATATCCAAAGATAAGATCCTCAAAGGTATTGCCTTTGGCAACTGCAATGCTTGTTGAAAAGAAAGGTAATCCCCTAACGGAATTCGTAGTTCCATCGATAGGATCTAGAATTATCGTATATTTTGGGTCAGAACCGATCTGAAGTTTTCCAATCTCCTCGCTTAGCAAAGTAACATCCATTTTTTCTTTTTTTAATTGGTCAATTACTATATCTTCTGCTATGACATCAATCTTCTTCGTATCTTTTTTATATTTTTTTATTCTTATGGAAGCTTCATCGGTGCCAACAATCGGTTTAATAGCCTTCCAAATAGAATCTGTTATTTTTTCGCAAAAAGATTTCCAATCTAAGTTCAAAAATCAAACCAACGAATAACTTAATTAAAAAAGAGAAATAATTTATTTAGATTTCACTCTTTCAACTTTAATTCTATCCATTATTACCCAATATTCGATTTGAATCCCTTCTTGGATTTTAGATTTTAGCTTCTCATCTTCTGGCATATTGATTTCAAATGTATTATAATCTTCCATATCCATAACACTAAGAGTATCCCCCATTATTGCAGATACCATAGCTGTTTTTTTCTCAATTATTGGAACATCAACTTTATTATTAGCGGGAAATACTACGCTTCGTTTCGATCCATCAAATAGCCCAACTACTGTTAATCGTATTTTAGCATGTCCATGCTTTCCTGATTTTGAATGATCAAGTGATAAAATTTTGCACGGTTCATCTCCAACTAATAAATAGCGATTAACTTTCAGGGTACCTGCGTCAACCATTTTTTTTGACATTATTCTATCCTCAAATCTTCTTTTTTGTTCTAATAAGTAAATCATTCTTATAAATGCGATCCCTTGAAATTCACTTATTGTATCATTAACCTAAAGTTAATGGATATTTATTTTAATAATAACATGTTTTGTTGAATTTAGGAGAAAAAAATAATGCTATTTAATTATGAATCTTTCAAAAATTTACTGAAAGAAATCAAAGACGTATTTCAATATAATTTTCTTCGTTTTGACCAGAAAATACCCCCTGATCTGGAGAAAATTATATTTTTAAGACATGATATAGATATCTCTCCTTATTATGCTCTTCAATTAGGAAAAATAGAGCATTCAATGAATATTAAAGCCAATTATTTCTTTCAAATAGGCGCAGAAACTTACAATATCTTTAATCCTAAGGTCATAGACATAATTAAAGAGTTAAGTTCTTTCGGGCATTGTGTAGGTCTTCATATTGATGAAGTACTTTTTGGAGATAATGACAATAAAATACACTCCACTCTAAAATGGTTTCAAGAGTGCATCACAGATGTCAATTTTGTTGTTAGCTTCCACAGACCAACCAAGCCAATGCTGAATAAGGAATATGATTCTTTTATAAATGCATATCAAAATGGTCTCTTTTTAGAGGCTAATTTCCTCTCAGATTCGAGAAAAAACGAGGATTTCTATCCTAAACTCCTGAATTTATTGAAGGAAGGAAAATCACCAATTCAACTTTTATTACACCCCGCATGGTGGTATCCCGAAGAAGATCTGAATAAATTTAAAGATGAATTGATAAAGAGGAGAACTTCAGAATTAAAAAATTATTTAAAAACTAATTTTAAAAATATGCAGAGGATTATTGAAGATGAAAATCGCTCTTTTAGGCTGTAAGGGTACAACACTCGATTTATTAAATAGTATAATTTCGGAGAATGCTTTTAAAGTTGATCTTGTTGTGACCCTCCCTGAAAAATTAGGAAAGAAGCACAATGTTGCTTTCTATAAGGGTAATGAGATTGTAAAATTTTGTAATAATAACTCCATTCCCCTCCATGTCGTTAAAGCTTATAATCTAAAAGAACCTGAAGATCAAGCTTTCTTTCAAGACGCAAATATAGATCTATTATTAGTAATCGGTTGGGAGCGAATTATTCCAGATGTAATTCTAAAAAGCTTGGGCGTATTTGCATGTGGAATGCACGGAAGCCCGTACGGGTTGCCTAAGGGAAGAGGGAGGTCTCCAATGAATTGGTCACTTATAACTGGTCATAACCGTTTTATTACTAATCTCTATAAATATGATCCTTACATCGACTCAGGACCTATTATAGGTTTTCAGGCTTTCGAGATAAACCCGTTTGACACCATTTCAACCCTTCATACTAAGAATCGGATTGTTATGTACCAACTAATAAAAACATATTTACCATTAATAGAAAAAAATGAAGTAGTTATCAAACCTCAACCACCAGTAAAGCCGACTTTTTACCCAAAAAGAATACCCTCTGACAGCGGTATTGATTGGAATCAAAATACTTTACAAATCTATAACTTAATAAGGGCGGTTTCCCCTCCCTATCCTCCTGCATATTGTTTTCATAATGATTCAAAAGTGTTAATTCTCGAAGCATATCCCTTTGATGCCTCTCTATTTCATAGTGGAATTAAACCCGGTACAATAGTTGATTTATCAATTGTACTTAAAGAATTCGTTATAAAAACCAAAGAAGGCTCAATAATTGTAAAGAAATTCGAAGGGTTGAGCATTTCAGACTTGAAAATCGGTGCTGTACTGACAGGGGTCAATTCTCAAGAAATTCTGGATAAAATCAGAACACGTTATCATGCGAATACTCAAGACGACCAGAAAGAGATATAATATAATTATAAATAAACTAACTTCTAATTTTCTTATGAGGTCGATGATCTATAAAGATGACGGATTCTCTGGAAGATGACGGACCTTATGAGTAGTGAGACCTCACTTATGTAATGAATACCCTAAATTGTCATAAAAAAAAGAAGTTATGGTTAGAATATGAAAATTCCACGATGAATTAGAAAGCATTATTCTATATTTATTCTAATACGCGTTACTTTTTTAGGCATCCGAATTTGTAGGATTCCACCCTTGAATGTGGCTATAATTTTGTCAGGATCGATGCTAGAGGAAAGTTTTACATGCTTATGGAATTTGTGAAATTCAGTATTACGTTGTATTGTCCCCCACTGCGCAAATCTTACTGGGCGTTCAAGAGTCGCTTGTAAATCAAGCATATCATCAGTTACGTGAATATCTATGTTATCCTTTTTAACGTAGGGTAAATCAGCTGTTATAAGAATTTCGTCCTCAGTTTCAATAACGTTGGTTAAAGGCTCAAGACAGCATTCCTCAGGATCCCACGAACATTTTTCCTCAATTAATTCTCCAAACGCCTGATAAATATCCTTTTCTATATCCGCAAAGAATTCCCGCATTCGGTCAATAAATCTCTTTTTTTCTGTCATTTAATTCCTCCTATCATCCAAACATTGGGGGTAATTCAAGTTCTCGAACTGGTTGCGTACCTCGCATAGTTTCTTGAGTTCTACGCATTAAATCTCGCATCCGCACGCGTAATTCTTCTGCTCTATTTAATAAGGCCTCAACATCTAAATCGAGTTTCAAAAATTTGTTTAGGGCTTCAACAACTGATGCAGCGGCGCCTGGATCAGGATATTCCAGAAAAGATTCTGCTCCTAGTGCAATAGTGGGAATTTTCTGCTTAAGACTATCCCATAAGAAAATTGCTTTCAACCCCACGATAACCCCTGTATCCATAATTTCAACTCCTACGTCTTTAATAAGTGCTTTCGTTTTATCGTCAGTACCAATAGCAAACTTCTGCAATTTCTCTAAATTCAAGCGATTAGGTACCGGAATCCCGTGTAATAAAATTACCATTTCAGGATTCCATCCCTTAAGATGATTTAATAAAGCATCTGAGAGCTCATAAATTGCTGTAGAAGGAATGGGAATTTCAGAAACGATTGCAATATTTTGGTCTTTTGCGTATATTTTAATGGGTGATTGAATCTCACCATTATGAAGGACTATAACAGGTGGAAAAAGCCTAGATTCGATATACCCCACCCGTTTCATTTTTAATGTTTCAATCATATGCATAGTCGCAATTAAACCAACTAAACCTACATCAGGTAAACCAATTATAACATTAGGATTTTTTATTTGAATAGGTTCTCTTTCAACAATTTTAATTTCGTCTGACATGAAATGTACCTCTAAATAGATAATATGATCAATTCTAAATTTCTTATTATATGGGTTTAATGGAAATTATTACCCTTAATTCCTATTAATTAATTATTTTTACTATTCTCAAATTTTAAATTCCCAGAATTTGAGCAATCATCTTTGCGTAGTCTCGTAGCACACTTACAACTCTTCCTAGATCTGCACTATGAGTTCCAGCGCCAACCAATAAAAAGCTCGTTCCTGCACAACTTACGATTGAAAACCCTTGACTTCCTCTTACAACAATCTCCCACAGTTCTCCTTGTGACATTTGCGTCACAGCCATCTCAGCAGCGTTTAAAATCGCGGCAGTTACTGCTGACATTAAATCAGGGTCGACTTGCGCTGTTGAATAATACGCAATTCGTCTTCCTTCTCTTGTAATTAAAGCTAATGTATATAAATTCACTTCCATTGCTACCCTTTGCAAAATGTTAGTGATTTTCGATTCTATTTCATGAGCTCCGGCCATTTCTATTACTCCAAACTCCAATTCCAATTTAAAAACTTAATAATTTTAAAAATGTATTTCTTGCTTTTTAAAAATTCTTCTTAAATCAGTTAAGCTAATTTTAAAAATAAACTCAAAAGAGTCTTGGAAGATTAAATTTACAATTCTCTATAGGATTAAATATCAATTTATAGGGGATTTCGTTTGCTATATCAGAGATGATTCAAATAGTTGATAAACTCGCTCGCCTTTCAGAAGAATTTGAATTAATTTTGAAATTTATAGATAAGTTTAAAAATTTAGCTGATCTAACTTTTGAAATTCCAAAAGAGGAATATATTCGGTGTCAAAATGTGGTTTATCAATCTTTAAAAGACACACAACTTAAGGTTGGGTTTGTCTTCTCAGATCAGCACTACCCCGGGGACTCTTGCTATCTTGGGGGGAATACTAACATTACGAGGATTTGCCTCCTCACTTCACGCTTCTCCGGGTGCTTCAGACTGCTCCCACACCTCTTACAGAGGTTCAATAAACCTATTAACTAATATGTATCCTATTTTTAAAGGTTCACCTTTCCATGATATTTATTTTTATAGTCTTTGAGGAAGGTCCTCCCAGTTCTTCGAAAATCGCTCAGAAAATTGGTTCTAAATGCCGCATTGGCTATGATTAGGTCAATAATTCTATTCATCACGATTTTTGATTTATAGGCACTGAATTTTTTTAAATTTTTTAAATTACGGATGAGTAGTGGTATTTCATTTGCTGGTATGTCCGCCTCCCTAAATTGATCTTGTACAAATTCCCAGTTAGCTTTGTACCCTTGAAGAAGGGTTTTGGCTGCGGTTAGATAATCGCCCAAAAAATTGGTCCTAAATGCCGCGTCGGCTAGAATGGTGTCTATAATAATAGCTCTCTGGATTCTTGATAAATATCTCGATCTTTTTACTGCTTTAAAATTGCGGAGGAGGAGGGGGATCTCATGGGCTGGGATATCGGCGTCCGTAAATTTTCCTCGTAGATTTTCCGAAAATCTTGAAGAAATAAGTTTTGAATATTTCCGAACTCTTGGAAATAGGAGCACCCCGCAGGCGATGAGGGGAATTGAAGCAATTAACGGTATCCAACCCATCTGATTCATAACCAAAAAATATTCTTCTAACCCATATAGTATGCAAGATTGACTACACCGAGCGTTTATTACAAATATGCTAAGGAATAGACTAACAATCCATGAAGGAAGACCAAAGTAGAAGCCCACTTTGCCACTTGTTCCTCCTTCCTTCGCGTTAATGAAAATTAGAATTAAAACAAGACTAGTGATTAACAGGCCTCCATATCCGATATAACTGAATAAAATTCTCACAATCATTCCCAAATCATCGGGGTGCCCAAAACCACTGCTTTTACCAGCCATTATTACTAGCGAAACAAAAGTTAATCCCATAAGCCCGGCATAACTAATTCCCAAACTGACCGTAATCGTGTCCTTTGCCATTTTCATCCCTTCACTCAAGATGAATCAAAAGGGAAATATCTTAAAAACTCCCCAAACTTTTTCAAACTAGTCCTTTATCAGGTTCAAGGTAGGATCTATCTAAGTTATATATATTTATTTTGGTAGATCCGTCAATAACGCGCATTGAATCTTAGAAAAAAGTTAGAATTAGGAGATTTTTTTATATATATCCAACTTGGGAGAGGGTCACAAGCTCCTTTTTTCCTCTGTATTCTTCATATATTTTTCATTTCAAGAATTGTCTTGGTCGTTTTCATGCCCGCAGATTTTGATTAATAAAAAAATTTTAGAAACAAAATAGAATGAATGAAAATAATTGAAAAACCGTAGATTATGTGATTTAATCATTCCATATCTTCAGACTATCAATGAGGATCTCCTCTGCTATATCCAAAATTTTATCCGTTATATCCGAGAATTCCGCTCGTGCGATAGCCATGGGTATGCGTTTAATATAATCACCCATTCTAAGATCGCGTCTTAAGGGTGTATTCGAATGTTTTTGGAAGATATTATCAGCGTCTTCTAAGTACTTCTTAATTTTTTTATCTGAAACCTTCATTTTGGGCTGATGAAGCCGGGCTAATTTGACCCATTGATCATAGAACTCTGGCACTTTTTTAAGTTCGGTCTTCCCTAAAAGTTTATTCTTGAAAAGTGCCATTCTTTCATCCTTATCCAGATTCTCCGTTCTGATAACCAAGCCAAACCGGCTCATAAGTACCGCTGATACTCCAATGTCATTAATGGGAGTTTCTCCAAAGACCTTGTTTTTCGGATTTGCGAATGCAATCATAATGAACCTACTTTCGATATTTTTATGAACTTTCGCCGAATGAACGCTACACTTACCGTTGGAGAGGAGCTCGCTGCAATACTCGATATCATCCTTTGGGATTTTGTCAAATTCATCCACCACTACGAGCTTTTGGTCAGAATATGCTAAGATTCCGAGTGAACCTGAGGTGAGATTACAAACTAGCCCTGAACGCGTTGAATTCCCTCCAATTAGCGAAATATCTTTAAACCCGCTAGCGATAATATCTTTCGCTAAAGACTTGCTGCTTCCCGGATCACCCAAAACCAACACGTGGACTGGTTCATCATAGCTAGAGAACATTGCGACTGTAATGGCTTTCTTTGCAATCTCATTTCCCTGAATATCTTCAAAGACGTTCTGCCAAAACCCATTAAAACCTCGTTTCTTCGCAAAATCCCTTATTTTCTGCCTATCTAGGTCTATCCCAAATTGGGTGTATACTTTCTTTTTCTTCGCTTTGAGGACCGTTAAATGCCGGTACGCCGCTTCCCTTACGCGATGGTAGGTTGTTGCGGCTAATTCAATCTTTTTCTCGACTTCCTTTTTGTCCAACTCACTCAATATCCCCTTGGTCGAATATTTTTTCGGCGCTATTCGAATTCCTTTTTCAATCGGATCAATATCCAAATAATCTTCCGCGTCCTGAATCTCCAAAATATCCTTAATAGATATCAATATGGCATCATTTATTGCCCCTAGGGTTACCTTGATTTCATCCGGGCTGACTTCGATATTCTCTATATTTTTATTGGTTAATATCGTGCGTGCCCGTTCTATCAACGTATCGCCCCTTTGCTTCCCCATTGCCAACTGTGATGACGTCAACATAGCAATTTGCTCAAGTGTAGTGAAGCCCATAGTCTCTAACTTCCTCCTGTCCGCTGGCCCCACACCTAATATTGCAAGATCGTCCATTTAAACCATCATAAAACTCATTTATAAAAAATCTAAAATACTCTTATACAATTATAGATCTCTTTAGATCTTAGAATTTCCTACTATTTATTTTTTTATAGAACAAGTTTCATACAAATACCTTACAAAAGGTATTTTCGTCTTTCGAGATCAGTTCGGCTTTACGAGTACACCAGTCATTTCATTGGTATCTTTTAAAATGGGTCATATTTAGCAAAGAGAAATGGTATCATCTTCTCTTCGTCCAATTCTGTGAACTCTAAATCAATAGATATGGAAGTATCGGCTTTTAAGTAAAAAGCACCAATGATTTCCGATGGCTTTAAAAGACATATGGGATCAAATGGCGATTCATGGAATCCTAACTTTACATTGTCCATTGACCGGAAAGAATGAGTCTTATTAATCTTTGCCCACAGCTTCATAAGGCGTGGTTTATAAGCATAGTATGGCCCGTCATGGCCAAGAAGAGGCCCCATGATTTGATGAAGGTGGTAAGTTGGTTTCTCTAATACCTGGAGAATCATGCGGATCCGCGGTTCAAAAAAAATGGGGAGGTTGTAGGGTACTTTATAAAGGAGCCGGTGTCTCAAACCTACGGGGCGGGCACGCCGCATAGAGAGGAATTTACATATTCGTCGAGCTCGTGGGGAAGCGGGGCGTCGATCCAAGCCCTGTACCTCAAAAAGCGAGAACAATACGTGTGCCTCACCTCGTATTACGTGTGGAAATGAGGGGGGGTATTGAAAAATCCCTTTTCATTGTAGATGCATGAATTTACACCCTACCATAAGAAAAAGCTTTTTATAGTAGATGCAGGAACTTACTCTCGTACATATAGAATACATTCTCTACTCGAGTGGGGACAAAAGGAATGGATACTGGGAAGAAATGGTGGGAAGTAACCGCAGAGGAACTCGCGGAAGCGGGAGTGGACCGGGTAGTGAATTCAAAGATCTTGGGAGCCGGTATAGTTGTGGCGTCTTTTAGTAGTATTTTCTTCCTTTGGGGTTGGGAACTTTCCAAACAAGGAGGATGGGTTATACCGCTTTTTTTAGGTTTTATATTACCTGGCTTTGCTGTGTTTTTTATAGGGATATTCTTAATTGATGCGGCCTCTAAATCGGTTGATCGCGCATTAAAGGTTGCTGAGAAGCATTGGAGGCGAAAACAGTTCATTTCTGCGGCTTACCTCTACCACAGGATTGCCGCAGCCTGCCAGAAACAGGAAGAATCAGCTCTGGCCAGGCAACTTTTTTGGTTAGCCGTCGAGACGCACTTCCAGAGTGGGAAATATGACAAGTTTGTAGCGTTCGTGAAACTCCGTACGAAAAGGGTGCTGCCCGATCCGGGAGACCAACTCGCCTTTCTCCAGAGGGCGACGAATAAACTATTGGGGGTCGGGGAACCTAAGAAAGCGGCGCAAGTGGTAACAAGGATGGGAGCGGTTTATGAACGAGAGCTCCAGAATGGGGAGAAAGCCACCTACTATAAGGAGTTGGCCCAGCAGGTGAGAGCGGGGCGCGTCGAGTCCATTACTTAATCTTTAATTTCTTTTTTAAAATTAGAAGAATAAATAAAGAATATATACTTACAGTACGTCTTCTGAAAATTTATAAACTATAAATCGTTGAGCTTATTTTTCTCCGTGGGTAATTCCGCCACCTTCATGAAAAGGAGCAATATAAATAAATTGAAAAGATTTAAGAAATAATTTGAATGATTTTGTTTAGATACTACCAGTGAGAATAATTTATCCCCAGAATACATTCGCATATCAATTGGAACTGCTACTCTCATACCCAAAAATGTCTTTTACACTAAGATTTTCACTCGCGACGTGAATATTGGCGCACATAGCGTTGAATATATTTTTCTACTTCCTCAGCAGGTTGATAGATGCCGAAATGGCCTTCGCAAAGGATTTGAGCCCCCAATTTTTTCAAGCGGTTGAGGGATTCAACAAAATCAGCGACATTGGACCCAAAGCCATCAAATAACGGACCATGGACATCTTGTGCAAATAAAACACGAGTCTTTTTAATGTCTGTATAGATACAAATCGACCCTGGGGTATGTCCTGGTGTATGAATACAGACTAACTGATAATCCCCAAAATCGAGGATATCCTCCCCTTTTTCTGCAGTTAAAACATGGTCAATCTTAATAGGTTCATAATCAACCCCGTACATTGTCGCGCCAGTCATTACAAGTTTTTCTCCTTCAATTGCTGGAACGTCATATTTATGTGCGTATGTTTCAAGATCATATTTTTTCTTAAGCGATGCGACTCCTCCAATATGATCAATGTGACAATGGGTAATTATGAGCGCCTTTAAATTATTAGGATCTAAGCCAACTACTTTAATATTTTCAATTAGCTGTTCTATATCTTCTCCAAGTCCGGCGTCAATGAGAACTAATCCTTTAGTAGTTCGGATTACGTAAATTAGACAATCTCCCGATCCAGTTAAGCCGCCCCCACCAATTATAAAAAGTCCATCGTGAATCTCATATGGTTTTCGCATTTTAATACACTTTAATTAATTCAATTCTAGGAGGGTATTGCAAAACTCATTTTAAATTTTTGACTAGTTTTGCTCCGACATTAATTTTTAATAAGCTACTTTCAATCCATCCCGTTGATAAAAGCTGATTTTTAGTTCAGCCCGTCCGACAGAAAAGAGACAGATTTATTAGGGCGGATTGAGCGGGTTTAAGTATGAACCAAATAGAACCGAAGTTCAAATTTGCAAAAACCCGTTCAATCCATGATTTCACTAAATTGACTCCTCGTTCGTGGTCCAAGATTTCTTTTTCAACGATCGAGCAAGTCATCGACTTTACACCTATTGAAAGAATCCTCCATCGGCTATATAAACGTGTTGGTCGTCCCCCATACTCGAAACTTGCTCTTTTCAAGGCAGTCCTCCTCCAACGGCTAGAAGACTGGCAATTTGATACCGTCTTGGTCAAAAACTTGCGGGAAATAGAAGAGTTTCGCCACTTTTGTGGGTTTAGAAGGAGTAAGATTCCATCACACGACACCATCAGTCGTTTCAAAAGAATTTTGCCAATCAATCTGCTTGATCGGATTTTCTTCAAGTTGGATGAAGAGCTAGCTGCGCTGGGTACCTTCGAGAAGGATGATCTGGCCATCGACGCGACTGAAATTCTCACGTACTCCAATTCTTTTAAGCGGACGGACTCCGAGGCGGGCATTGGGCATAAATCCGATAAGCGCCATTTTCATGGCTATTGGGAGTTGCTTACAGTCGGAACTAGATCTGAAATGATTCGACTTCCCCCTTTAACAAGCCCAGGAGATAAACACCAAATTCTACAAATGAAAGAACTATTATCCGAGTTACCGAAACACTCTCATCTCAAATATACCCATGTTTTGGCAGATGGAATCTTTGACACGCAAGAGATTCAGCAAATCATCTTGGATGACTTAAAAAAGTTGCCCGTGATCAAGTATAATCCTAAAAAATCTAAAATTAAACGGCTTAAAGATTTATCAAATGTGAATTGGCGCTTCTTTAATCCTCTTCTGGCAGACATTCCCGCCTACCACAGGAAATATAATGAACGAACTGCTGCGGAACGCTTCAACGGGCGGCTAAAAGACGGCACGTGCGTCCGCCGATCTAACGTGCGGGGTCTCCAAAACAATCATAAATTCGTCTATTTTGGCATTATTACCCTCCAATTAATAACATTGACTCTCCAATATTTGATCAAAAACACTCAAAAAATGTACCAACTATCTTTAAAGAACTTTTTAGGAGGTAATAACTGAATCAGAATATAAAAAATGTTGAAAATTTGCAATTGTTGGCCCATGAGCAAGAAAAACTCCTAAATTTTGCTTTCTGACCAAAATGAAAATTCAGGTTAATTTTTCGACGAAAAAAGTTAAATTTTTAGTTTTGCAATTCCCTCTTAATAAAAAAGAAAAGAATTGCCTAGTGTCTAATTAATAATTATAGTAATATTTTTTTTCATTTAATTCTGAACGGACAAGAGTATTTTCAAAATAAGAACGGCCCTTCTAGAAATCGAAATATGTTTCTCACATTAAGAAATATCACCAATGCTCCTATAAATACCATTAACGGCTTCAAGGGAAACTTTTTGCAAGTATAAGCAGCCAGAGGCGCAGCTATAACACCACCTATTAACATACTCATGACTAAAATAATGTCTATTTTTACAAAAAGAATCAAAAACATGAAAGTTTCTGATAATGTCACAAAGAATTCCGTCAAGTTAACCGTTCCTATGGTCTTTTTAACATCATTACCTTTAGCAACCATGGTAGACGTAACAACAGGTCCCCAACCACCTCCGCCAATTGCATCTAAGCAACCACCAACAGCGCAGAGAGGAACAATTGTTTTAGTGGCCATGTTGATATCATTACTAATTTTTTCCTTAATTGCACGGTAAATGATGAAACTACCCATGCCGATAAGGTACATTGAAACCGCTAATTTTAATATATCACTATTTAATGTCGTCAATACGTAAGCTCCCAACGCTCCACCTACAACTCCCGGAATGATCATTTTCTTTAAGAGGGATTTGTCTACGTTCTTTAGTCGTAAGTGTGAAAGCCCCGAAGCTCCCGTAGTAAATATTTCCGACGCATGTAAATAAGCACTCGCATTGACGGGAGGAACTCCATATAATATTAAAAAGCTATTCGAGATAACGCCGTAAGCCATTCCAATAGCCCCATCCACCATTTGGGCTCCAAATCCTATCAAAATAAATATTATGATTTCTATCAAAAAGGGTAACTTCCAAATTTTTTATTTTGATGTGAAAACGATTAAGAATCCATATTTAAATTTGGTTTCAAACCAATATAGTTTGGCGTCAAAATAATTCTATGTGACCACGTTATGTGTCATAAAAAAAATGATTTAGAATAAATGATTAAAAAGTAAATAAATAAAAAATTCTAAAAAATTACATAATAATTAAAATGTGAATCATTCATTTATAAAAACTAAGTATTTTGGACAAAATCTAGTCGATTTGTAAAAAAAATATTCTCATTTCACTTTCGAGATTATTAATTTTCCATCTCTAAAAAGAATCCACCTTATTTTATCTCCATTCATTAGTTTGAGTTTATCAACAATGACTTTAGGAACAGTAGTCCGTCTTCTTGTACCTCTAATGGTAAGAGTGGTTTCTGTTATATATTTTACATCATCTAAATTAACATTCATTTATAATCAATAATTCAAAACTTAAATCGTATTTAAAATTGGTGTTAAACCAATATAATTTGGTTATTGATCAATTTCTAAAAATGATATATTTTATATGTATTAAGTTCTCTAAATGCCACTCTCCAACCCCTAAGTATTATCAAAAATAACATAAAATAGATTCCTTTT
>JABXJU010000178.1 GCA_013375405.1 Candidatus Helarchaeota archaeon | reverse complement strand
GATCTAATCGAAGATAAATTCATTGCAACGGGCTCGGGCTCACAAATAGCCTATGGCACTTTAGAAAACAACTATAGAGACGATTTAACTGAACCAGAGGCAATAAAATTAGCATTTAAAGCCCTAAGATCTGCAATTGAAAGAAACCCCTACACGGGGAGTGGCATTGATGCCGTTATAATCTCAAGAGATGGCTATAGACGATTAAATGATACTGAATTGTTAAAAATTGTTAATAAGGACGAGGTGAATAATTAATGTTTGGTCTTAGGGATGCAGGTTATGATAGAACAATTATGTATTCACCAGATGGTCGAATTATTCAAGTAGAATATGCACGAGAGGCCGCTCGACGTGGCTCGAGCGTGATTGCAATTCGCGGTAATGATGGGATTGTTTTATTGGCAGAAAGCCGGAGTTATTCAAAATTAATTGAGCCAAACGAAAAAATTTCCCAAATAGAGGATAATCTATACGTTACATTCTCAGGCTTATTAGCAGATTCTAGGGTTTTAGTCAATGAAGCCCGAGTTTTTGCCCAAATCCACAAGATAACTTACGGAGAAGAGTGTGATGTAGAGTCTGTTGCCTGGCACTTAAGTAAAATCGCCCAACGTATCACCCAATTTGGAGGCAGGCCCTTTGGCTTGGCAATCATTATAGCCGGGATCAATAATTCCAAGCCCGTCATAAGTGTGGTTGAACCTGGTGGAGCTAAATACGAAGCAAAGGCAATCGCCATTGGAAAGAACGAAGGAGAATTGATGAAGTATATCGAAGAACAATTTAAAGAAAACATGACCTAACTGAGTGTAAAAAATTGGCCGAAAGCGCTTTCATTGAAACAAATACCGATAAAAACGACTATGAACTGGTGACAATGGACTTAAAAAATCAAAAAATCGAGAGAAACCTGATGAAACAAAAATAATTTCCTCTTTTTTTTAAAAAATATACCCGAATCCAAGATACGTAAAGAAAATGGTTAGGATTCCTACAATGGCCCCTATTATGACTTGTGACGTTTTATGTGCCTGAAGTTTAATACGTGACCATCCAATGGGAATGCAAAAAAGATAAAGTAATACCAACCACCACCCTAAAACTATGACTAAAGCCGTAATGGATGAAACTGCTCCCGTCATATGTAAACTCATTTTAAAATTAAATCCCGTAGTAATAACTAAACTAACCGCCATTAAAATCGTATAACCTACCGTAAAGATAAAAAGAATTTCAGTATTTACTCCTCTCCACAGTGGATAGAAATAATAAAAAATTGACGCGCATGAAAATGTAATAATTTGGACAAGAAATAAAATATAGCGTTTTTCTATTGGAATTGAATAATTTTTATCCTGTTCTTTTTGAGCTACATAAAGAAGCGGAATAAACGGAATTAATAAGAAAAAAATCCCAGAAAACGTATTTAATAACAGTTCTTCACGGAAATCATGACAAATAACCCACGCAAACGTCATATATAGAACTATTTGGAAGGGTGCAATAGTCAAAAGGGAAATAATCCGTGCAGCACGATCCGAAGAAGATTCTTTTTCTTCCAAATTAGAATCCATAAGTTCAATTTTTCAATTAAATATATAACAATTATGGATTAAGGTTATCTATAAAAACGATAACTCCACGGCTTGCAATGGAGTTAAGGACCAAAGACGATAACCCTACTCCCAAATTCACAATTTTTTAAGTTATAACAGGTCCTGCAGAGGCGATACAATTCTTGAATCTTATTTTCTTGTTCTAATACTGAGGCATCTTCACATGCTGTGGTTCTACGAGATTTTATGACACCAGATCGAAATGCCATAAGAGTTAGCGTATCTTTAACACCTTTAAACTTAAGGATTTTTTCAGTCACAACGTTGGCAACGTTTTCAAATTTCTCAGAAACGACTTTAATAATGATATCCCAAGGGCCTGCAATGGAGTATGCCTCTGTGACCTCATCGATATATAGCACATCGTTCACAAGGTTGGAAATTGCCTCAGATTCTGCTTTCACTAAAACAAAGGCTACTGGCAATTAATAACACCTACTCAGTTAATATTCAGAACTTCATTTTATTTAAAATTAATTAACTTGATAAAAATCTAAAATCTTGGGATAAATCTAGTTACACTCTCTCTATTACCCCCCTCTTGATAGAGCCTAATCTATATATGAATTTAATATTCTTACAAAGTAATATATTCCGCCTAGATATAATAAGTCATCCAAATAAATAGGATTAAGGCGAATTGGAATATTATTAATCCTGTAAAAACACCTAAAATTCCTATTTCAGTTTTCATAAACTTACACCAATATTTCATGTTTGTATAATATATTATTTTCATAGAATAAAAAGTGTTTTCATGGAGTTCAACTTAAAATTAAAATATAAGCGAAGTCAAGTTTTATAAAATCAGAGGGTAAAAAAATGGCGAAAAAAGAACTAATCGGGCTCTCTGCATCTGTATATTTTGATGAGGATGCCGATTTAAGGTTTTTGAAAGACAAACTTATAACGGTAATAGGTTATGGTAATCAAGGGCGTGCACAAGCGTTAAATCTCCGCGATAGTGGAATAAAAGTTATTATTGGGAATATTGAAGATGAGTACCGCGAAAAGGCACTGGAAGACGGCTTTGAAGTCTATTCCATTTCGGAAGCATCCAAGAAAGCAGATATTGTTATGATTTTACTCCCAGATGAAATTCAAGCTGAAATTTTTAATAAAGATATTCTATCGAATCTTACAGAAGATAAAGTAATTGATTTTGCAACTGGGTACAATATTGCCTTTAAAGAGATAACGGGAATAAATCCCCCAAAATTTGTTGATGTCATTATGATTGCCCCCCGAATGATTGGTATCGGGGTTCGGGAGTCCTATTTATCAGGAGAAGGATTTTTTAGTTTTGTTGGGGTCTATCAAGATCACTCGGGTATAGCTAAACAGATTCTCCTAGCGTTGGCTAAGGCGGTGGGCACTACTAAAAAAGGTGCAATCGAAACCACCTTTGACCAAGAGGCGCATCTAGATTTATATACCGAGCAAGTATTTGGACCTGCTTTTGGGAACGTATTAAGGAATTCAATTAAGGTGCTATTAGAAGCAGGCTATCCACCCGTAGCAATATTTGTGGAAATTTATATGAGTGGTGAATTTTCCTATACTCTAAAAGAGATGGTAGAAATCGGCATTGTAGAACAGATGGATTTTCACTCTCCCACAAGTCAATATGGAAGTATGACTCGAGGGGCGAATTTTATGGATCCTCAGCTAGCAGAGATAATGAAAAAGGGTTTGAATGATATTCAATCCGGAAAATTCGCCCGGGAGTGGGCTCGCGTTCAAAAACGCAAAAAAGATCCCCTAAAAATTTTAAAAGAAACAGCTAAAAGTATGCCATTCGTGCTAACGGAGAAAAAGGTTAGAGAAAAATTAAGAATTAAACCAAAACCTGGTTAGGTGATTGTAATTCTTTATGAAATTCTATATATCTTCGTTATTATAATCTCCTTTTTAACATCTGCAATCATTCTCCTGAAGATTCACAAGACTCAGAAGAAAATATTTTTTCTTGCTGAAAGCCTGTTTTTTGGGTTTTTTGGAGTTGCCAGAATATTCTACTACATCTGGGATTTTATAGAACCTGATCATATGTTCTGGGTACTTGGCGTGAGCTTTGCAATGGTGGCGATGACTTTTCTTTTATTCGCTATTGAAAGAAAAATTATTCATGGAACCAAATATGTATTTACAATCTTTGCAATCTTCGCAGTCATTCTTATTATCATTCCTTTTTCAAGGCAGATACATCTGTGGATACAAACCATAATGGTCACTATGCTAGCACCAGTGGGTATTATTTATTTCTGGGTTATTGCAAAGAGAAGTTTTGGTGAAGTGCGAAAATTAGCGATAACATATTTCGTTGGAGTTTTCATCTGGGCCTCTGGACAATTTTTTCGGAGTCAATTACTGAGAACCGTCGAATGGCTCTATTACATTACCGCGCCTCTCCTATTCATTTTTGGCAATATTATTGTTCTCTACGTACTCGTGAAGCGGGTTATCGAGCTAGAATGGCCAGATAAGATTGATCATTTATTCATAATCTACTCAGTTAAAGGAATCAACCTCTATGAGTATTCCTTCACAGAAAAAAAATTGGCAGAAAGTGATTTAATTGCTGGAAGTATCTCAGGCATCACTGGGCTCCTTCAAGAAATTACAAAAAGCAAACGCAAATTAAAACTCATGGATCAGGAGGATATTAAAATCATATTAGAATATGGAACCTATGTCATGGGGGCATTGGTAACGCAAGAAAATTTTGGTATTCTCAGAAAGAAGTTGCAAAAGCTCGTTAGATTATTTGAACTCAAGTATAAGGATCATCTCAAACAATTTTCTGGTTTAGTAAACGAGTATGAGAGTTCCCAAGAGCTAATTGAATACGTATTTTCTCCTAAAGATATTTACGAAAGCAAAATTTTGAAGTGAAATATTCCATTATCTTTTAATTTTGTCTATAAGTTCTTGACTTAATCTCTATAATCCAGAATTCAAAAATACACGCCAAAAAAAGATAGGAAATTGAAGCATCGCACTTCAGGATTATTCAATAGTTACTTGCCCTGTTTTGGAATCTATGCGAAATCTAGCTTGGCCATCGGCCCTTAAATCTAATAATATTCGCATGAGACTGTCGCGGTCCATCATTAACTCTAATGCAAGGGGATCGAGACTCGTTGGACCACCGCCCTTATAACTTTCGAGACCTAACACGACCTCTCTTTTAAGCCTTTTTTGACGGAAATAAGTACCGATTGCTCCAAGCCAGATAAAGAACGCTGGGATGAACATATAAATTCCCCAAGCTGATAGTCCAATGAAATCAACAGGTGTTAAAGCAAAAATAACTCCAATGACTCCTACGATAGTAAAAGCTATTGCGGCACCTAAACTCCCTATTAAAACTGACCGACCTGAATATCGCCGACTCATAAATTATCACCTAATTTTTTTTATTTTTACTGATAGTAAAGGTATTAAAGTGTTTTTTAAACAATTTGGAAATAATTACAGGTAATTGGATCTTTTTTAAAGTCGCTAATTCTTTTACTTCTGCTACTATTTCAGTCGACGGTAAATCGTTAAAATTCCAAAGACCGCTTGCCCAATAAAAGAAAGTAGCATAACTATGGGAAAATACATATCGAAATCTTGGTAGTCACGAAAAATATATACAAACACAACAATCTCGCTACCAATCCCAAGGAACCAACTCGGGATCCCTATTTCAGTACCAAGTTTCAGAAATGTTCTATCTGGAACGTCAGTATCTAAGAAATACCCGAGGTAAAAAACGAGGCTTATAGCTGACAGTAAACCCGCCATAAAACCAGCGATATCGATTCTCCAGTAGGATTGAGAAGAAAATTCTGGGTATCCATATAATCGAAAATTGCAGGGACTTAACAAAAGAACCCAAATCGCACTCACAAATATCAAATTACATATGATAAAAAAGCTTATGAGTTTATCCTTCATCAATGTAGCCTCTAATTTTCAATTAGCATAAAAAAAAAGTTTATTTCAAAATTATTTAACAGATGCTCCACAGTTTGGACAAAACATACTGTCAGCGGAGATCCTTTGCCCACATTGTGGACAATAGAAATGATCTGTAGTAGTAATAGGTGTTTTTACAGTGTCAATGGCAGGAGGGGTGTAAGATTCTCCAAAAATTACATCACCTGTCTTTGAATCCACGCGAAATTTGAGATACATATCCACCCGTAAATCGATCAATAATCGCATGAGGCTCGCACGCTCCATCATTAACTCTTGAGCAAGGTCGTCGATCTTCACACTAGTATTCTGATAATTATCTATGGTGGCCATTACTTCTTTTCTCAGGCGCTTATATTTTATATACCCAGCACTGGCTCCAATAACAATGAAAAACGCAGGTATGAACAAGTAATAACCCCAATGCTTCAGCCCGATGAAGTCAATATCCACTATATAAAATACAATTGCCAGGATTCCCACGGCGATAAAAACTCCTGCGAGCCCAAAGGCTCCCAGATATTCTGACTTGCCTTCATATCTCCGTTCTTTAATCAGTTGTCTCACATATTTATCTTCGCTCATTTTCTATACTTCCTTACTAATTTTATCCTAGATAGTTTGATCTACCTTTTTTTCTGTGCTTCTTTATAACCTTTCTTTCTCTTTCTGATATAATAACTTTTTAAAAAATCTTACTTCTTAAAATTATCTATAATTTATACTTAGATCTAATTCACAAGCTTTTGGAATCTCTAAGAAAATAATTTTACGTTGTTGGTATTGTCGACACAGAAAATAATAGAATTTCATAAAAACGAAAGTTATTAATTATTAGTTAATTATCTTTAAGAAATAACCATATTGAAAACAATTATCTGATAAAAAGAAGAAAGATTTAGTTGTATGCCTATGACCGAAAATTCAAGCGTTTCAGAAGTTATTTCATACATTAAAAGATTGAAAGAAACTCAAACAAAGATATATGGAATTATGTCACATGGTTTAGTTCCTGAAGAATTAATTTACGCAGCTGACGGATTTCCATTACGCTTGAGTCTCACAGGCGATAAAAGTTCTGCGACCCAAGGGATTGAATATCTGACTTCAGCGACTTGTTCATTTGCAAGAAGTACAATTGGACATTTTGAACTAAAAAATGAATTATATAGTGAACTAGATGCCATCATTGCTGGCAATTATTGTAATGGTGAGATATGCACAACCGAACTAATTTCAGAATACTTTCGCATCCCCAGAATTAATATAGTTTTTCCCTCCACAAAGAGTGAATCTGCTTTGAAATTTCAGATTGCGGAATTGAACCATTTCAAAGAAGATATTGAACGATTTTCAGGCAACCAAATCACTAATACTCAAATTTCAGAAGCAATCCAAATTTATAATCAGGAACGAAAATTAATTCAAGAAGTCGTAAAGATACAAGCTGAAAAGGGTGTCTTATTATCAGGTGTCGAATGTTCAGATTTAATCTATAAACACTTTCTATATGGTGTTAAGGCTGCTATTGAAAATCTTCAAAAGGTGTTGATGGAATTAAAAGATAGATCTTCAATCCTTGAAGCGAAAAGAATTATTTTTGCGGGTGCAGGAGTGCCTATTGGTGATGACCTCATTCATTTAATTGAGAATCATGGTTTGTTAGTGATTAAAAATTTGACTTGGACTGGTCTAGATTATTACAATTCATTAATAGATGAAAATATAGCGCCTCTGGAAGGGTTGGCGAACTTTTATATTAATAACGAAAATAGTGGCCGAATGATTCTGAGTGACAACTTTTTTACAAACTTAGTTGATATCTATGAGGACTGCAACGCAGATGGAATTCTTTTCTATATAATAAAATATTGCAGTATTTTTCCCTCTGTGATTTCAATGAAATTGAAGCAAACTCTTTCAGAAAAGGAGATTCCATATCTTGAACTCGAACGGGATTATGCTATTACCACAGAGGCGCAACTTCAAACACGCCTTCAGGCATTTAAGGAGATGATCGGATGAGTATCGATACCGAAGAATTCCTAATTCCAAGTTTTTTAAACCTCAATTTGAAATTTTTTTCCGCCCAAAAGCAGATTCGTAAATTTCGACGACACAAACGCCCCTTGGTGGGATCAATTTTACCGTTGGGAGCAGAATTAGTGTTTGCAGCGGGGGCTTCACCAATCTTTCCACTTCGGATCGCGAAGTTTGAAGCGGAAAAATTGCTACGAGGGACACGGTTAGCTACCAGTATCTTGGGGAGCTCCCTCGTAGGGACAGGGGTACGGATGTTTCGACCCCAGGCAGAAAATATTATAAATCAGTTCCTTGCTGAATATAATAAGAATCTTTGTGGATGCGAAACTAAGGCAGATAATCTCAATTATTACCCGGAAGCCTGTTTCGCGACTCGAATTGCTTATGGGTCTTCTATCCCCTATCAAGATAGAATCCAATTATTTCTTGCGTGGGGTACTCGGTGTGGCTGGTTTTCTCAATTTTATGAAACGTTAAATAATTCCATCCCTATTACTTTCACTGATATACCGAAATCAAAAACCTCCCATGCAAAAGAATTCATGTACGAAGAATTGCAGCAGCTAGTCAAACGTCTAGAAACTTTAACAGGGAATAAAATTACAGATGATGTCCTCAGGGAGAAGGTAATCCTCGCAAATGAAATCAAAGCAAATTATCGCGAAGTTTTTTATTATCTCAAAACCCCTGAAAAAATGCCACTTTCGCCATATGCGTATACTCAACTTCAAGCATTGCTCAATATTAGTTTCATAGATTATCTCTCCGCAATCAAGTATTTCCACAAAAATTTCAACAAATTAATGCAAGAATTAAACAACCGCAGAGGGATCGATTATACGAACATTCCAAAAATACTGCTTGTACCCGTTTTTAGCGGAAGTGAGCCGGATTTGCCTCAAATTATCAATGATTTAGGTGGTGGATGTCTCATTCAAGCAGATAATCTAGCTTATGGGATGCTTGATCCTGTAAAAACTGAGGGCGATATGATTCACAATTATGGTGATTACATGCTCGATTCTCATGAACGCTGGAACAATAACAAAACTATTGTTAATTCCTGGATACATACAGCTAAAGAATTAAAAGTGGATGGAGTTATTTTCAATAGACTTATTGGATGCACGACAATTTCACCTTCATTCCGGCTTTTTAAAGATCATATTCGCGATACAGGCATTCCTTCAACAGATATTGATTTTAATCGTATTGGTGAGAATTTAGCCCAAATTAAAAATAAACTCGCCAGTTTCATGGAAGTTATTAAAAAAACGTAAAATTTATGGTAAATGAATACTGGATCGGTACTGTGTGACTTGATAGCGTTCTTTCGGAATAGCTAACTGAATCAAGGAATTCAACATTAATTTATCAATCAATTTGATTAAATTGGCCTGGATTTCTTCGTATGTATAATCATACTTCCCAGATTGGTGAATAATCTGACAGAGTTCAGTACAATTCAGTGATTTAGGAAATAATTCGATGAAATCCCACTCTATTTCAGTATCACAATCATATTGAAAATATTCATCCTGCTTCAATTGCATGAGTCCTGTTTTAGTAAGGATGACGCCAGGCGCAATTTTAGGAATGGCTTTTTCACTTTCCCACCATAAATCATTATATGGAATGAGTCTAGAATGGTGTTCAAATTCTAGCGTCCAGCGTTCCTTATACGGACCGAGAACCTCATTCCAAACT